>NZ_FXYI02000117.1:0-11263 GCF_900184915.1 Clostridium sp. HV4-5-A1G
TACTGGAAACCTTTCTTCTGGAGTGAAAGTTACCTTGTTCTTTCTACAGGTGGTGCCACCATTGATATTATCGAACAATACATTGAGAACCAGTCTACTCCTTCTGAGTAGGAAAAACTAACCCCTCCTAAGCCTTCTCCTATAGAAGGGGATTGCGTTTTTCAGTTTTGTTCAATTTATTCTTATAAATTATCGAAAAAGTATTGATTTATATTAGAACAATCCTATTTTTAATCCTCTATCTGCAACATATACAGGCTTTCCAGTTAGTTTTTCAATCTCATCTACAAACATTTTTTCATCACTGTTGTTGTCACTCAAATGCAGTAGAACTATTTCTTTAACCATACTCAAATCTGTAACTTTCAAAAATTCCTTGACATTTTCAAGGTTAAAGTGTGATGTCAGAAGTCTTTTGGCAACGGCAGGATGTACTAACCCTTTTTCTAAATTTGAATTTAGGATATCCATACTGTAATTACATTCAACCATAATATGTGCAAGTCCAGAAAATTTGTACCTGCAGTAATAACTGTCTGTTATGAAAAGCAACTTGCCCATTTCTTCATGCTGCACAAGAAATCCCAGTGGTTCCGCTGCGTCATGTTCAGTCTGAAATGGCATTACAGTGAAACTTCCTACAGTGAACTGCTTTTTGCTTTCAACAATGTGAATCCTATATCCAGATACCTTGCACGCATCAATTGTTCCTTTACTTGTATAAACATCTACACCATTATTCAAGACATCAGTTATCGCTTTTGAATGATCGAGATGTTCATGGGAAATCAGGCATCCACAAATATTTTCAATATTAAAGCTCATTCCTTTTATGATTTTTTTCCATGGCAATCCCGCTTCAATAATAAGGCTCCCGCTTTCTCCTTCAAGGAGAAAGCAGTTACCCTGGCTCCCTGAACCTAAAACTTTAAGCTCCAATTGCTTATCTCCTCCTCTATTATGTTAATAATCCTCAGGCAGAAGGATGGTTGTTGCACTCCTGTCCGCTTCTGTTATGATCCAGAATCTTATACCGGCAGAACTTCTATAAGCACTTAGTATTTTGTCTCCATTTCTCAGAGCTTCTTCATTTACCTCCTGATCCTCTTCAGACAAATCTCCCCAGTTTCCTTGTGCATGGCGTGTCAGACAGAATTCAATTTCTATTTTAGGAACTTTTTTTAATACAGCAGGTGTGACAACAATTTGTCCCAACTCGAATTTAGGTTTATACGTATTTAGAATCATTTTTATTTATCTCCCTTGCTTATTAATTTTTTAGCCATATGGCCAATATCAATCGTTACCCTATCGGGCGTTTACCAAATTATTTCTCACTTTTAATATGCGGTAAAAACGGAGTAAAAAAATTAGTTGGTCTGATTATTTATTTTTTTATTTGAAATAGAAAATACCGGCGCAGTTAAAATCCACACCGGTATTTCATAAACAAAAATAGAGACCACTATATAAATTGACCTCTATCACAATCCTTGCTCCTTGTTATTTAACTTTTTGATAAATTCTTCCCAATCCTCCTCTGTAGCAACTTTTCTAGCTTTTCTTAGTGCCTCTCTTACTTTTTTAGATGACATTATATAATCCGGAAGATCAGGTGCTATTTTATTTTTACCTTCTCCTGCCAAATCAAACATTGTATTTTTTTCATCCTCAGTTAATTTTAAGATTTTAACCATTTGTTTAAGTTTATCCATATCCGGTGGATATCTTCTGCCCTTCTCAATATCACTGAGATATGCAGGGGCAATTCCTATTTCAGAAGCTATTCCTCTCAATGTCATTCCAAGTGATTTCCTTTTATCCGTGATAAATTTTCCAAAATCCAACATATCATTCATTTTAATCTCCCTCATTCTTTTATAAATTTTTATCTATGAAATTTTTCATCTCCATGACATTCTTGAATTTTAATGAATGAGCAATAGCACTAGCAGTACCGGGCCTTAATGTATCGTTATCCTTATGATAATCGAACTTACAAGTACGGTATATTCCATCATTACCTATACCTCCATATATAAAACTACCTTTTTTAAGTGGTTTCATATTAAAATATAAAAGTAATTTTTTTATTTGTCCCATGTCAAATCGTATCGCCATAATTATAAACCTATCTCTTTCTTTAGTTTTTCTCTGTCACCATCACAACGAATTAATTTCAGCATATATACCTGTTTTTCTATACTTTCAACCTTATTGAATAAATCAATTTTTTCTATATAAATATCAATATATTCTAAGATACTATCTATTAAATTTTCCTTTGCAGCATCTAAAGTATTGCCCTCACCATACATGTCTATTTCATTTAATGCTATAGTATAGCCTCCAAGTTCTTCACCCGATTCCACAACAGGATTAAACTTTAGAAATCCCATTAAAAAATCAACATATAATGTTTTTATATGGCTTACTTCTTCATCTTCATTGGCATTTTTATTTATGCCTTTAAATGTAACAATTTCCAGGCCTTTTAATGCCGTGTTATTTAAATCACTATAATATCTTTTTGTATCTCTAATATTAAGTTTTCTTTTATTAAAAATTTCCATATTAAACCACCTTCTATAATAAATCTTTATATTTATTATAATGTATGTAGTTACTGTAATCAAGGTGATTACAGTTTTTATCTGAGAAGTGACAGCAATGAAAATTACTGCCACTATCAAATAATTAATGTTTTAGATTTTGCTATTAAAATCCCGGATCTTCCATTTCGGTCTGTCCTGGAATATCTGGAATATCATCACTTTTTGGGTTGTCCCCATTTTTGTCTCCGTCTGATTTTATATCCTTATTTCCGGAAGTATTAGACTTGCCTGTTTTTTCATTTTGTGAAGAACTATCCTCTTCAATATCAAGTTCCTGCGAATTGACATTTTTAAGTTCCTCTTCAAAATCGACATCTACGGCATTTTTATTGTCAACATATTCAACATTATTTCCATTGATATGTTCTCCATCACGAAGAACGCTACCTTTTATTAGTGCCTGGTCTGTTTCCAGCGCAAGCTGCATATCTATGCTGAGCATCCCATATTTACTAAGTAAAAGTTTAATCACGGTTTTAAGTGCCATGGTATCAAAATCAGTTGTCCACCTGCTGCTTTTCACAATATAGTCCTTGTGACTCTTGTAACTCTGGCTGTATTTCTTTGCATGTTTTTCTACCTGTTCAACCGTCATAAAAAATGCTTTTTCAAAACCATTTATTAATCTGAAATACGATATATACCCGATAATTTTATCCTGCTTTGTATTCTTGTCATCAAGTTCGATCTCTCCGGTCAGTCTGTTTATATGCTTTATATCTCCTTCATACACCACAATAGCATTTATCGTTTTATATTGCCCGGTTCTCTCTGCCAATTGTACGAATCCTTTATACCCCATCTGAAATTGTGCTACCTTGCCTCTCTTCCTATCATTGTAAGGTACAATATATGCAAAACCCAGGTTGGGGTTTATAGGCAGATCCAATGTAGCAGCAACAAGAGCACTGCTTACAATGCTGAATGGCTCAACATTTTCAAAATTTTTACTGTTGGCAACATCTATAATGCTCGCCATGAATCCAAATGCCCTTTTTCCCAGAACATCCTGAAATCTTTTTTTGATGTTCACATTTGCTATAATGTTTTTTACCGTTACAGGTGCTTTTCCCTGATTCTCCTGATTTTTTGATAATTTCCTATTTTCCATTTATATCAATCCTCTCTTTAAAATTTAAAATTTTTATTATCACGCCAATATAATTGGCTTATTATGCACAACTATCCAACCTGTCCAGTGTTTTTTCATTATTCCCTTTTTCAATTCTAAGAGTTTTATCTGCTTCACTTACAATCAGATTAATTATCTGTGCATCAGTGTCTATAATTCTGGTAACAGACTCCTTGTTATCTATAAACACAGGTGCAGTAATCTTGTAATGTTTGCACAGAGTATTTATAATATCTATTCCAGCATTTATCCTTGCAGCATTGTTAAGGCTTGTATTGAAGGGAACGCCGTTCACCAGAGGTTCGCAGTCTTCCTCTATACCACCGTTGACCTGCAGCTTGAAGAATCTGAATTCAACATATTTGAATTTTTCATTTATGCCTTTTTCCAGTAACTTGACTTTGGTTTTTATGAACTCATTGCATAAATCATCTCTCTTTTCAAGATTTGCAATTTGCTGAGCTATTGATTTTTCTTTATCAAGAAGTTCATTAATTCTTTTATTTACCTGCTCATTCATATCCTTATATCCCAATTCACGATTGATTTTTTCAAGTTCTATTTCGAGTGACTGCTTTTTTTCTTTTAATTCCTTTATTTGTGTATCCTCTTTAACAGGCTTGGACAATTCAGCCTGAAGAGATCCTATCTGCTTTAATATTTCCTGATATTCCTTATTACCATCCATATCTACAGATGACTTGAAACTGTTGATCTGGTTCTGCAATTCCACCTTTCTTTTGTTCAATAAATTTAATTTTTCACTGGCAGTTTTTAAATCAGCATCTTCTTGAGATATGATTTTTTTATACTTCTTAAATTCATCGGCTTTTGCCTGACCCCTGGCGGTTATTTTTTTAAGGTTTTCAGCCCTTTCTTTTCTGAAATTCTCTTGCAACTCTTTTTGGTGCTTTGCAATATCACCATCTGAGAAGGGCCTTTTACAGAGCGGACAGATGCGCGCATTTTCAGGGAGTTTAAAAACCTTCTTGTTTTCCCTATGCCATTCACTTCTCAAGCTTTTAATCTCCACCTCCATCTTTCCGGCCATTTTAAGGTTATTAGCCTTTTCAATCTCCAGTGATTTAATGCTGAATTTAATTTCAGCTATCTGGCTGTTTATATCTCTCAGCTTTTCTGATATTTTGTTTTTGACACTTTCAGATTTTTTCATTTCTCCATGTTCAATATCTTTGAGCTTTGATTTAAGGGCATACAGCTCATCCTTTTTTGCCAGTAGTTCGTCATTTATCTTAGATTTGTCAATGAGCTTTTCTTCCAGGCTTTTTATACCTGCAACTATTCCAGCCTTTCTAAAATCCAGACCGCTGAAGTCAATGTCATCCTTAAGCTCTCTTCTCTTTTCATCCACTCTAGGCGGAATTGATTCCTTTTCCTTGATTAATTTTTTGATTGTAGCATTTATGCTTTTCTTGATCTCCTCTATGCTCTTGTTTTTTAATAATTCTGCCAGAGGTTTCAAACTTTCTTTTGAATCAATTACATCCTCATCTGTAACTTCACCTATGATATCCATCAATATTTTTTTCCTATCCTGCCATTTGATATTTGTACTGAAATACACTGGATTGGTAATGAGTTTGAATATATCCTCCTGTATGATTTCACTTACAAATTTTTTGTATTCATTTTGTTTCTTGGGTACATTGTCAACACTATATGTTGTCTCATATCCCTTGAATTCCGAATCAACCTGACCACGCTTTTTAACCCATTTTTGTCTCAACACTTTTCCAAGCAAAATTTCAGTATCATTTACCCTGATAGCCGCATCAACCTCGGTCTCAACCATTTTTACAACATTGTTATTTTCATCCAGAGGCTGCACATCAAACCTGCTCTTATCCTGACTGTCCTTGTCAAAAAGCAGCCACATGAAGGCATCGAATAGTGTAGTCTTGCCTGTGGCATTATCTCCATAGATATCAGTTAACTTTGAAAAATCCACAGTAAGATCTTTAATTCCCTTGAAATTTTTAAGAACCAGCTTTTCCAAAAATATTTTTTTACACATCTTTATTTTCACTTCTTTCCATTTAAATCCGGATCTGCCGTATCTATAAATATCTCTTCAAAGCTTTTATTCCAATGTTTGTCCTCTTCATCTGATTCCGATCCAAAACCAAACCATCCCATCTTGCCTTTTTCATGCCATTTTCCATCTGGGGTAATTACGGCATACGTGGCAAATGAGCTTTCTATTCTTGCATACTCTTCTTTACTGGAATATTTGTCTACATAGTATTCTTTCTTGTAGATATCCCACTTTAAAAGCTCTTTCTCCTTTTCATCCTTTGGTGCATCACCATCAACTTTTAATTTCCAGAACCTGATAAACCTTTCATATTCTTTTCTATCTACTGAAAAATCTATGTCTTTTATTTTTGCTGAATCCACCCTGTTCTCAGGAATTATTTCTTCTTCATTGGTCCAGCTTCTTGTTCCATAATTCCCTGATGTGGCAAGTGGCTTTAACCTTAGCAGTCCGGACCACCTACCGCCTATTTGATACCAGTCCCACTTTGCATTTGGATTTTCCCGGTATCCATACCTATTTCTATCTGAGTCTTTAGAAAATCCGCAATATTCTTCCATATACTCGTCAAATGACGAATATATTTCTGTGAATTTGACTTTAACTTTTTTGTATCCATAAGGTATTTCATTTATGTTCATTTTCTTAAACCTTTCATCCCATGGATATAATAATTTTCCGTCGGGACATTTTACCATGTCGATTTCTTCATTCCTGTAACTGTCAAGTTCCCTGTCTTCGACATCTATAAACTGCAAATATTCTTCCGGACAATCACCCATGTTGTTCTCCTGGTATGGTGCCAGTAACTCCTCTACTGTCTTTCCTCCTTCTTCTGTAAATACTGCAACTGCAAAATGACTCATAATACATCCACCTTTCCTTTTTTCTTTATTTTTTATATATAAAAAACTGCCTTAAAGACAGTCTTAAATATCAATATTTAGGCCATACAGCCGATACTAAATGTTACCCACATGAGCATTAACCAATTTCCTTATATACTTAATATGTGGTAAAAATAGAGCAAAAAAAATTAGTTAGTTTAAATATTTAATATATTATTTAGACATAAAAAAGTATCCTGACTTATTTTCTATCAAGATACTTTTATAAAAGCATATAAGAATCAGATATACACTCATTTCCACTTCATACTATTTACTTATTTTATTATTCCAAGATTTATCATTTCTTTTTCTTCTGCTTCCGTTAAATCTTCAAATGTTCTAAAGATAAATCCCTACTTTTTTAAATATGATATCATTTCGAGTAGTGATTCTACTGTAAAATGTTTATAATAAGTGTCATGCATAAATATTACTGCAAATTTTTTATCCTTGCACTGAATCCTAACATTTTTTTATTTTTTCAATTTGTATTATTTAAAGTTAAGAATACCTCCTTAGACAATTTCTGAACGCTTTCATTTTCAAATTTGTTAGTACTTACATTAAATTTGTTTGCATAAGCAATATTATTAGCATTCAATACTATAAGCAATATTGCAATTATAAGGATATCATAGCAAGAAATATAAAACTTTCTCATAAGAAAAACACCTCTATTTACTAAAAGTAAGCGATAAATTATCAGGTGTGTGTTTACAAAAACAAAGACCATTCATTTAGAGTGATCTTATTTTTGCCATTTGTTCTTTTTGCAGGAAGGCTGAACCCATGGATCTCAGGACAGGGTATTCTTCTAAAAATCCAGAAGAATTTTTTATTATTTTAAAAAAATTTTTATACTATATACTGCGTCAATGAAGAATATAATTATTATTGAACCCCGAAAATCTATTTATATCACCCAACAGGTTATCCTCTCTCATTCCCATCCCTTTATAACGCCTTCCTCCATGCTCAAGAATATTAATATAAAATGCCTGGAAAGATGAATATCACCAGGCATTTTTGCATTAATTAATATTTTATGGAATTACAAGTTTTCTGTTCAACTTTTAGAATTAGCAAATTTGACACCATATTCTATAGAATTAATAAGGCTTTCTTCATTAGCTGTACCTTTTCCAGCCTTACCAAAAGCAGTTCCATGATCTACTGAAACTCTTATTATGGGAAGTCCAAGAGTTATATTGACTCCACTTACAGAAGTCCACTTTTTCTTTTGTTCGTCCCAGTTAAATCCAACGACTTTCATGGGAATATGACCCTGGTCGTGATACATTGCAACCACTATGTCATACTGCCCGCCTTTCGCTTTCGAAAACACTGTATCAGGAGGCACAGGTCCTTCAACATTTATTCCAATTTTCTTTGCTTTTTCTATAGCAGGTTCTATTTCTTCTTTCTCTTCAAAACCAAACATACCGTTTTCTCCGGCATGTGGATTTAAACCTGCTACCCCTACCTTTGGACTATTTATTCCAAGCTTTTTACATGTATCATTTGCAAGCTTTATTACTTCAAACACTCTATCTTTTTTTACACGATCACAAGCTTCTCTTAGGGACACATGAGTAGACACATGGACAGCTCTTAGATTACCGCATGCCAGCATCATGGTATAATTTTTAGTTTTTGTATAGTACGCATATATTTCAGTATGACCTGAATAATGAAATCCGGCAAGATTCATCGCTTCCTTGTTAATTGGTCCCGTTATGGTAGCATCTATCTTTTTATCCAGGGCAAGTTCAATCACTTTTTTTACAGATTCAAAAGCTGCTCTTCCTGCCATAGCTGATACTTTCCCATGAACAAGATGCTGCATATCTGTATTTTCAAGATCATACACATCCATAGTACCATACTCAAACATTGCATCATTCACATCTGAAATTCTATTTATTTTTAGATTTACATTGGCGATTTTCACTGCCTGTGTCATAACATTGGCATCGCCTACAACTATAGGCCTGCATATTTCATACACTCTTTCTTTTGCCAGGGCTTTTGCCGCAATTTCAGGACCTATTCCCGCGGGATCTCCCATTGTAATACCAAGTATCGGTTTTTTGTCAACCATTTGTTTCATCCTTTCATTACTAAAATCTTTATATTGTATAATTAAACTATAACTTATTATAAGGTTTCTTTTATTTTTTGTATGCAATAATATATGGACTCTTTGTTCCCAAATGCACCTGCTTTTGTTATAATTTTTAATCCATTGAATACTCCTCCTCTAATTATCTCTAAAGGAATACCTGTTTGTACTTCACCAATTATTTCCGTTCCATAGGCATTAACATACTTAATAAAACTAATTGAGGCATCACCACCAGTTATAAACACTCCAGATAACTTAGTTCTTAAAATTATTTGCTTTGATATTTTACCGATTATCTCTTGAGTATATTTGCTTACGCCTTCTTTACTTATTCCTTTTTCATTACCTACTTTTATAGCCATATCATAATCATTATGTGATAATGCCGTTACAAGTGCTGTATCATATCCATTATTCAATGAATTTACTGCTTGACTTATTATATTACTCTCATTCATCCCATTTAAAAGTGACGCAATATCCAATCTTACTATTCTAATTCTTCTTTTAGATAAATATTTAACTTGTTGTCTAGAAATATCGCTTACACTTCCAATCAAACATAGAACTGGATTAGTAGCATATAACACATCTAACATAGCATCCATTAGGCCTGCTGAACCAACCCATAAAACCTTTTTATTCAGATTTAGCACATATTTTGATATATTTATTAAATCACCTTTTGTTTCAGCATCAAAGCTTATAAAATCATGATTCTGAAATTCAAATTTTTCGTCTTTAATATCCTTTAACTTTATATGAATTACTTTTTCACCTGTTTCAAGTTCCAAGAACCTTTTTACGTTATCCTCTTTTACTGGCTTATTAGGATCATTTGCTATTTCTGTTTTAGTTATAGGAACATTATTCATCAAATGAATTCCATTGATTGTTACCCTCTCATTATCCGGATAAGCCGGAGCAAAGATTATAATATCAGGTTTATAAATTTCTTTTATAGCTTTAATCTCTGCCCCAATATTACCTCTTAATGTTGAATCAATTTTTTTGTATACATAATCAAATTTAAACTTTAGTGCAGTTGATACTATATTTTTCATTTTTTCATATGCTTCATTTTGCGGTATATTTCTGGACTCTGTATCTATTACATAAGATCTACCTGCATTTATATATTTATGGTTAAGTATAACATTTGTCTTTATACCTCTTTTTTTTAGTTGAACACCTGTATCATTCGCTCCTGTAAAATCATCTGCAATTATTAGAAAATTATCCATGATATACTTCTCCTCACGCGTTTGTAATTAAATACAATGCTGTTATTGTTTAAGTTTAATAGCAACTCTAAGTGCTTCAGCACTATCAGCTGCTAACTTAAATGCATCCTGCCATTGTTCCAATTCATATACATGTGTTACAAGAGGCTTCAAATTAATTTTTCCACTTTCAACTAGTTTGATTGCAGCCAACCAATCATATGGTATTTGTGATATTTCACCTTTTATATCAAGCTCTTTGACAATTATTTTATATGTGTCCACCGGAACAACTGCACCTTCAACAATGCCGCCACCAGCCCAGCATATTCTTCCTCCTTTTCGAACTATATCAAGAGATTGCAATACAGGTTCAACGGCTCCTGTATTCTCAAGTACCACATCTACACCTTTCCCACCTGTTATTTTATTTATTTTTGAGCGTAAATCATCTTTTTCAACATTTACTGCATAATCTGCTCCTAATTCTATTGCTTTCTTTAATCTAAAATTTTCATCCCTATTTATTCCTGTAATAATTACAGGGCCAGCACCTATAGCTTTACAAATCTGAGCCATTAGTATACCTCTTGCACCAGAACCTAATATTGCTACAGATTCACCAGCTTTAACTTTCATTCTTGTTATAACAGTGTGGACAGAACCAGCAGTTGGCTCCATAAGTACTGCTTCCTCTGATGTTATATTGTCAGGTAATTTGTGTAATTGCCATTCAGGCCATACTGTATACTTAGCGAATCCCCCTCCTGTAGTAAAATGAGCTCTGCCTTCCATAGGTGTAATTGTATTGCAAATATTATATCTTCCTTCATTACATGCTGCACAATGTCCACAATAGTTTGTTACAATTTCCTGAACAACTCTATCACCAGGTTTAACTGTAGTAACTTCTTTTCCTACTTCTTTTACCAAGCTTACGATTTCATGTCCGACAACAAATTCTTTATCTGAAATTTTTGCTTCTTTGTCTTTCCATCTATGAACATCACTGCCGCAAACACCGCAATATAAAACTTCTACCAGTACATCATGTGGTGCATAAGGGTTTTTACCAATCTGAGGTACAGGTACCTCCTTTAACCCTAAATCCCCATTTGGAAAAGAAACTAAACCTTTCATTATCTCCATAAAACTATCTCCTTTCAAATTATTATAATATATTAATTTAACATTTATCATCTTTTAACTATTTAAGTAATTA
>NZ_FXYI02000118.1:0-11237 GCF_900184915.1 Clostridium sp. HV4-5-A1G
ATCATTATTCTCTTTTAATTTGACATCCTGTTTCTCTACTATGATATTTAAACTATATTTTTTGTTATTTGGCAGGGATATGATTTCCACTATCTTTGGTGTGCCTGAAATTTCTTTGCCGGCAGGCATTTTTAAAAACAGATACCTGTCTGTAATGCTGTACTTTTCTTTCAGGTAACCCCTCAGTTTCTTTGGCAGAGACAGCCTTACAGTCCCGTTCCCCAGTACAAACCCATTGTTGAGGTACCTCACATTGGAGTTTGTATGTTTATATCCCGGCGGTTTTGGATTTTTGACCCCTCCTGTTTTCTTCAGGGTGTAGAAGGACTTCCAGCTCTCACTTAGCTGCTTCAGGACTTCCTGAGCTGTCTGGGATGGCAAGTTCTTATACCAGAAGTGGTCCTTCAGCTCTTTTTTCTGCCTGTACCAGTCAGGATATGCAGCACCGCTTTCTTTAGACCAGTTCCTTCTTTCGTAGTTTGCGGTGTTCCATAGCTTTGAAGCTGCATATGCCAGGCATCCAAGCACTATTTTTTCTTTTTTAGTCGGATTCAATGTGAAATTAACTACCCGTTTTATGATACTGTCCCCTTTCTTTTAAAATAATTTTAACTGCGGCCTTTCATCTCCCCTTTGAAAATGGGAGGATTCTCGGCTATTTTCCTAAATAAGGTACTACTAAATTTATTGTTAACCTTTTTATTTAATGTTCATCTTTAGCAACATTGTATCAATATAAAAATGTAAAATCAATTTAAAAGTTAATCTTTAGCACATTAGGCGGTGAACTACTTTGAAAATATACTGGTATAAGGGAAGCAAAAATGTAATAGGTACTAGAGTTAAAAAAGCCCGTAACATGTTTAATCCTCCCCTGACTCAAGGAGACTTAGCTGCAAAATTAGAATTAATGAATATAAAGCTTGATAGAATATCCATTTCAAGAATTGAATCCGGTGACAGATTTGTAGCTGATTATGAAGTAATTGGAATCGCCAAAGCACTTAATGTATCTCTTAATTGGCTTTTACTTGGTGAATAATTTTTATAAAAGAATAAATAAAAAGGCCTATATAATACAATAACTTTATAAGCCTTTTCATATCTTAATGTTCATACTTTCATATTACCCATATTGGAAATCCCAGCTATGGATATGTCAAAAATAATCTTTATCAAAATACATACACCTACAACAAATATGGCAAATGCAATGCCTTCTTTTTTCTCTATCTTATTCTCAAAGTTTAATTTCCTTGATTTTTCAATGCTTTCATTTCCGCTCTTTAAATTATGGACTGCGGAGGTTTTATCACTTTCCTCTACCTGCCTCAGTGCCGATATTATCTTTGATATGCACTTGTATCTTTCATCATTTAAAAACTTCTCATAAGCGGCATCCCTGCCTACAAGATAATTTGTTTCAAATTCAACAAGGTACGGTTTCAAATAGTGAGAATTGTCTATCAGAGCCTTGAGCATGTTCCTTGAAGTCACATTGGGATTGCTGCCCACCATTACCAGGAGATTGACAAGGTTGTATACCTCTTCTTCTTTTCTCCTCACTATCACAATGGAGTACAGTTTTAAAAGTAAATCAGGCACAAAGAAGAACACTACCGCCCACAGACCATATCTTATTTTTCTTGAAACAGAATACAAAGGCTTTAGAGATACTGCATCTTTTAGGGCAACTGATGAACTGTCATTGATCCTGTCCGAATCTACATCTCCATATTTTGATAATACACTTTTCACTGCTTCAAAACCTGCATCATTATTGTTTATTCCAGTGATATCAACATGGACTTTCATTAGATTGAAATTCTTGAGTCTTGTAGAAGGATTGTTGTGAAAATCATTTTGGGAATAAGTCGAATATACTGGTGTTTCAAATACCTGCCTCTGCTTTACCTGGGTGTTTGTTATGAATACCAGGAACAAAAGAAGAGAGGCTGCCACAAATGCAATTGTTTTTATTACGTACAGATCAAGCATATCCATGTCAAGGGAAGATTTAGCCAGTAGATTGTCTAGAATCTTGTATTCCTTATCCTTGTGTTTTGGAAGTACCTTCCTTACAATTTTTCTCAAAAGTTTATTTTTAAATAAATTCTTTGCATCAAGCAAATAACCGGCATAACATGCTATTATAATTGCCAGAATAAATAAATTTCCCGTATTGTTTGACATATCAATCCCCCCTATAGCTTTCTCAAAAAGTCTATTGAAAAAAAATATATTATATAAAACATGACTACAAATACATATTTCATGGAATCAAGCGGATTTTGTGATTGACCTATTTCAGGTACAATTACATTCATATATTTCTGCATTAGCAGAGTTACCACCACCATGAATAGAGCTCCCAGCTTGTACTTCAAAAATTTTTCCCTGGCTTTTTCTGCAAACATGTTTTCTTCCCTCATTTTCACAATGAGATTGCTTATCTGGTTGTTCAGTTCCTTGAGGTCACCTCCATAGACAACATAAGCCTTTATAAGTTCGGAAAAGGCATTTATATTTTTATCATTGAATGTTTTTTTGAAATCATCGAAAGCAGTATTTGAATTTCTGGAGAGGTTGTAATATAGGATCTGAAAAGGTCTTTTTATATGTCCTTTCAAATTTTCAGATGTGGCCTTTATTGCAGTATCAATTTTAAATGATTTGTTTAAGTTGTACTGGAATTCCTCCAGGCTGTTCGGTATCTTTTTTATTACCCTGTATGTCATGAAATTTATAATATAATCACCGACAAGAACAGGCAGTACAAATGCAAATACAATGTAGACCAGTTTAAGGTACCATATGGTGTCGAGTAGCATGATAAGCGTAAAAGCAATCAAAACTGCAATACAATATATCCCGACAAGCACCGATGAAAGCCTTGACGCATCTTTTCTGAAAAGGTTCAACTTCAAAGTAAGTGTCTTTTTATTCAATATCATTTTAAGCACCCCATATCTATTCCACATTCACCATACAATGCCTTTAATTCTTCCATATACTTTTCCGTAAAGCCAAAACTGAAAGCTTCATTTAAGTAATCCTGGGATATTGGATTGATCAGGGCAAGATTTCCTTCTCTACGTTCAAACATTGGATTCAATTCATATGGCATATGGTAATTTTCAGGTCTGAAGATTACTTCAGTAACCTCCTGTATATATCTTTTTCCTGTGGCCAGGTTCAGCGCTATGAACATAACTATATCAACCGCCCTTGCTATATCGTAAAGTGCAGATTCTTCGCTCTTGTATGAATTGTTTTGCATGAGCATATTTTTGTAGTCCGGTATGAAATTTTTTATAGATGATGTATGAAAGCTTCCTAGGCTGCCCCTATTTTGTCTTGTCATTGCCTGGAGTGTTATATAAGCCTCCTCAGGTGTCCTCACTTCTCCATCTATCATAATGTCACGGCCAAGCCTAAGCCCGGTTTTAAAGCAGTCCATCGGTGATTTTATGTTCAGAAATTTTAAATTTTTGACGTCTTTATCCGGAAAATATTTTCTTATGGCAAGTTCAAAAGATGATTCCATAGTAAGAAGTGTCAAATTGTCCGGTATGGAAGATATGAGCCTCAGAAGGTATGTTGTTTTTCCTGCACTTTGTGGACCAACCACAAGTATATTGGGCCTGCTTTTCATAATTATATCTATAAATCTTTCCACCTGCCGTGTTGAAGTACCTTCTGCAATTAAATTTTCACTTGATACATATTTATAATCTTCATACCTCAAGTTCAGAGAAGGCTCCTTGCTGTATGGAGGTATGAGTGCCGTTACTCTTGCACCGCTCAGGTTGTCACATATTATTTCAGGATTGTTCGGTCTTAAGTCGTCATCACTGGAGTTTGATATGCTCTTTTTTATGATCTCAAGGCATGTCCTATTATCTTTGAAGTATAGCTTTTTTATCCGCTTCCTCTTTCCATTTATCTGAAAACTTATAAAATCAGCACTGTTCACATTTATCTCATTGAGCCCCTCCATATCTCCATAACTGTATGGATCTATTACTGAAAGGCCATATAGTTCCTGGTATATTATCTGTATGAGCAAATCAATTTTTTTATCTCTATCTGAATTACCGGAAATACAGATAGAATTTATTACCCTGCCATAATCCCTATCATCACCTTTATATACGGGTTCAAAATAATTTATGTGATACTGCTTTATATAACCATCTACAGTAGAATGTTCCTTATCCAAAATATCAGCAAGGTATTTTTTTATATAAACTTTAAGCATATTCTTGCTTTTTAAATCTCCTGCAGATGCCAGCTTGATGAGTTCATTGAGATTTTCAATATCCGAATTATCCGACAGCATAATGTCCTTTATGGAATTTAGAAGTTTATCCAACGACATATGATTTCATCTCCTCTTCTAAAATTAATACATTTTACACTATGATTTTCTCTCACTTTCATTTATCTCTCCTTTGAAATTCACATGACTTTTCAGCCAAATTAATGCGTTTATGAAAATAGGAATACAAAGAATAACTAATGTTATGAAAAATAGTTTCATCATTCCATTAAAAGAAAAATCATTACCGCAAAGAAATATTATATATCCCAATCCAAAATAAGGCATTATTAAAGATTTAATTAATTTCTTCATGGAGTCTCTAAAGCTTATATGTACTTTTAATATAAGTTTCACAGAGAACCAAAAAATCATCATCCAACCACTTAATACAAGTGAAATTTCCGCTATAGACAAAAAGCTTTCGAAAGTTGGAAATATACATTTTATTTTAAAAAGCCCCAGCAAACCTATGATGTAAATTATTAGAGTTGAAACCCACATGTTTTTCCATAGCTTTAATTTTTTCATTATATTCTCACTCCTAATTAAAAATCTTATTTTTGTACTGCACTATCTGAACTTTGCTGGGCAGGTGACGGTGCCGGCTTATCCCATGATGGAATATACGTAACCTTGGATGCAGTTGTACTTTGTGACGGGTACTTATAAAAGCCAAAGGAAGCTATTTTTTTTGCATCTTCAATAGATAAAATGTTAGAATTATTTACGAGAACAGTGAGATGTGCTGGTATCTGTTTTTGATCTGATGTTTTCTGGGCTGACATTGGCTCTCCCGTGGAATCAACAACTTTTGAAACCAACGCCTTAGACACTATGATATCCGGTTTTCTGCCTTTTTCCTTATAGTTCACTATGACATCCACATAATCACCCGATGTTATGGAATTATCACTTAAAGTATCCAACGATACAGAAAGAGTACATGGCCTTAAACCGTTTGTGGGCTCGGATATATCGTCCTTTTTAATGTTTTCATTCTTGTATATGTTCCTGTCTGCTATTTTCCCGACTATGGATTTTGTCTCATTATAGCCATATGAAGTAGGTACCTTGTTGTAAATGGAGTCTTTAACAATTTTAAGATCCGATTGCTTTACAATACTGCCTGCCGTTATGTTTTTTGTAGCTTTGATACTGTACACATATTTACCTTTTAGTGAAGGTACGGAACCTGTAATATAGAAAGTGGCACCTATAATTCCAATCCATACGGCAGATGTTGCAAGCACTATTCCAATTTCCTTTTTCCTGCTTTTTAAATTTATCACAACACTATGTCTCCTTTCTGTTATTTTACTTTTCAATTTTGCCAATTATGGATTTCATGGGTACAACCCCGAAATTTCTGCTGTCGTTGCTGTTGTTCCTGTTGTCCCCCATGACGTAATATGCTTCAATTGGAATTAACATATCTACAGGTAAATATTTGTCCATAGCTGAGTTCATTTTTTCTTTAAGGTAAGGTTCTGCGAGTTCCTTATTATTTATAAAAATCTTTTCATTTTGGATTCTTATTTTTTCTCCCGGAAGTCCCACAACTCTTTTTATAAGGACCTTATTATCATCAACTGATTTGAATATTATTATGTCTCCCCTATTTATTTGGGTAATGTCCTTATCTGCAGTGAGTTTTTCTCCCGAGTGAAGTGTCGGCTGCATTGAATCTCCCACAACTTCCACATTGACTTTGCCTGAAACATTTCTGGACAGCACCGATGAAATAGCAACAACTATAAGAAGTACTACGATGGATGATATTACAAGTTTGATTTTCTCTTTGACTCTTTCTGAAATATTCATGTTTCATTTAGCCCCCTTATAAACTAATAAGAAGTGCCATCATACAACCTATGGCCATATATGTTACAAGCGGTATGCTGTCATCGCCCTGTTTTATAAATCTCTGGCTCAACAGTGCGAGAATTAATACCAAAAGCATTATAAAAGCACCGTGGCTGCCGTAAAAAAGCGTTACTGCCGGAGATATTTTTATATCTCCCCAGCCTATCCCATAACATTTCTCATCAACTATTTTATCTGGAAGTTCTTTTATTTTCCTATAAAGCCCAAGCCCCTTTATTCTCCTATAAAAATTTCTTCTGGACTTTTTTGGAATACTCCTGGCACTGCATGAAAGGAACGACCCCGCAGTATATAAATCAGCTCCAGTGTTGCTTATTTCGGCAAGTGCTACCTTTTCAGAGCACCTATTTACAAGCTCAATTTGAGATATAGATTTGTTTAATTCCTGCTGCAGTTTGTCCAGCCTGGAACCTAGAATTTTTTCATTTCCTGAATCAAATACAAACCCTCTGGCCATATCTATATTTTCCTGCGTCGGATTGTCTTCGGCCTTCTCAACTGCCTCCACTGCATTTAAATTTCTATTTACAAGAAATGGCCTGTCCTTAATTTTGTAAATTACTGTACACACTATATCCATGATAATCAAAAATACACAGAACCATAGGGAATAGGCAAACATCTGATGTATGCTGTATCCTTTGAGTAAGGCTATGGACAATGAGAGAACTGAAGCCGCAACCCATGTTTTTGTATATACAATTCTGTCCTTCCAGTCACAAACTGCGGCATAAGCCATGACAAGCAAAAATAAAATCTCTAAAAGAATCATTTTTACACTTCCTTATTTATACATTTTAATATATATTGAATTTAGGTTATTTATGGATATTGAAAGATTTTTTAATATTAACTGAACTGCTTTTGAATTTGTAAAAGACTAGAACATTTTCAGGATTTGAGTTCAAATAATTTTTAATCTTCTCCATTTGGACATCATCTTGAACTTTCTCATCAAGTATAGCAATCGTATCTTTGACATCCATTGGGCTGCTGTTTAGAGGTGTTTTTGATGAGCCCGCAATATAATCAATATTAAAAGCTGAACCTACAGGTGATATGATATACACTTCCGACGGCTCATAGCTTGAATTTATAAAATCTCTCGTTGCACAGAACTGCTCAAAATCATTTTGATATGTATTCACAGGCTGCTTATATGAATCTTCTATCCTGCTGCTTATTACATATCTTTCATCTCTTATGTGTGCATAATGACTCATTACGAGGTAGCAGTCAATAAAAAATATAATAAAAAACATACCCATCAATATGAAACCGGGAGCGCTTCCTTTGCTTCCTTTTTTATTGATTTTCAATTTACCACCCTCTTTTCAGATACAATTATTCTTCCCTGCAAATCTTCTCCAGTAAACAAGTTGTTCATTTTCTGAAGGGTGGATACAGCATCCTGTCTGATGGTTATCTTAAGGATTTGACCTGTTTTCAGTTCTATATTGAAACTGCCACTTCCATATGCCTTTCCAACTTCCGTAATGGAACCATCTTTGTATTCATACACAGTGTAAATAGTAGTGTAATCTTTTAAAACTGGAAGATATCCCTTAACATCCCTGTCAAAAAACTGATATATCGCTCCATCAACCTTTTTGCTGTTTGCTGCAGTATCAGCTTCCGTCCGCATAATACCGTGCAGATTTCCTACTGTATTTATCTCAGACAGCCCTATAAATATATTTAAAACTATATTCGAAAGCACAAATAAAACTACTATTGATGCCAGTATAACTGAAAGTCCCCCTTTTTTATTCACAGGATCACCACCTTATTTTTTATGTGAATATATCCTCACTATTTTTATTAAAAAAGACCTAGTTAAAGGTCTTTTTTAATTATTTACTCTCCAGCATTTGTTGGATCTACAAATGTAGTAGGAAGAAAATCAGCTATAATATTGGCTTTTTCTTCGACTATAGCCTGTCCTGCATCCTGACCCTGGTCTTTTATTGCAACTGCCGTTGGGTGAATGGCGGATGTAAAAATATATACAGTCAAAGTGATGAAAAATATAGCAGTGAGTATAAGTGAAAGTCCTCCTCTTTTGGATTTTCTCTTTCTCATAGTAGGTATACTCATTTATATGCCCTCCTTATTTTTTATTTACACCAAAGGTGACCCCCTCGTGCATGTGCTCATATGACCACCCCTTATTCGTTATTTTCATCTATGTATATTGTCTGGGTATTTGTATCTACCAAAAGTTCTTTGAATTCATATGCCACATATTCAAAGACTGGAATGAGTTTGACTGTTATGTAGAGCATAAGTACAACAGCCAGAATATATGAAAGACCTCCTTTTTTTCTTTTCACTACCATTTTTGTTCCCTCCAACCTTAACCTGAGTCCAGTATAGTATAAATCTGCATGTTAATTTATTTTTTAAAAATGACCTGTTTTTATGCTTAAAATTTATTTAAAATTGGAATATAATTTACCTTATTTTTTACTTTTTGATATAAATATTAAAACCACAGCATTTTCTAGAATACACTGGATATTGTCTTTTAGTTCGAAAATAAAAGCTCATATTGACTCTTGACATAGGAACATATGTTCGATAATATGGTATTAAACAACATAAAAAGGTGGTAATAGTATGGAATACAGAGAAGATTATTATAAGTTCTCCCATGTGATTTTTCCGATTTCATTATTCAAGTATAGGAAACAATTTATTCAAAAAATAAAAAAAGAAGGAGACTCTTTCAGTACTATCCTGAAGAAAGGCTGGAATAGTATAGTCATTGAAAAAGGAATTAGAAATGCTCCTCCCAGTTTTAAAATCAATCTATTAAATAACATCAAAAACTCATATTCTCTTATAGTTATAGAAATTCCTGAAGCTAGAGAAAGTACGGAGACCCCTTATATAGGCATCGTTTTTGATAAAGACTATAACATACGATACTTTACATATGAAATAGAAAAAGAATTTGGTAAGAAATGTTATTTCCTTTGTGAATGGTCTCAAGATCGAACACATATAAATTATGGAGAACATATGGATAAAAATCTCAATACTTTTACTCAGAGCATTACTGATTTAATCTAAGGTTTATATCTACATTTTTTCGAGAGGTGTTTTTATGTCAGATACTAAAAAAATCAATCAATTAAAAATATACGAATTTATAAAATCATATATCGAAGAAAGAGACTATTCTCCTTCTGTTAGAGAAATATGCAAAGCTGTGGGGGTGAATTCTACATCTACGGTACATAATTATTTAAATGCTTTAGAGAAAGATAGCCTTATAAAAAGAGATCCTTTTAAACCCAGGACTATAAGAATCCCCAAAAATAGTTCCAATAAAAAGAAAATGGTAAATATTCCTATCATAGATAGCATAATTATAGGTGATTCTATTTTTTCACCAGAAAATATAAAGGGATCACTTCCAATTCCAGTAGATTACACGGAAAACATGAACAACCTCTTTATCATTAAAGCTTATGATGAAAGCATGGCTAAAATAAAAATTCTCATTGGAGATATGGTTATATTTGAGAAGACAGATCATGTTGAAAATGGAGAAATAGCATCTGTTTTACTTGATAATAAAATTGTCATGGGGAGATTTTTTAAAAAAGAAAATTATATAAAACTTCAACCTGAAAGCACATCAATGAAACCAATAATCATAGTTAATTATATTATTATAGGAAAGTTAGTGGGAACTGGTAGATTTTTTACATAAAATACAACTGATAAGTCTCCTACCTGTAAAGAATAAAAATTTCCACATATTAAGCAAAATATATTTAATCATAGCCTATTTTAAATAAAAAAATGACCCCTATTCAATGTAGGGATCATTTTTTTATCTCCAAACACAATTAAATTATTTTAATAATCTAAAAATAATCTTTGATAGATGTTCATATTTATATTTTCTAGTTGCTTCAATTGTAGCTTCTAAAAGTTCTTCAGGCTCAGCACCATCCCATTCTAGAATATATCCATTAGAAAAAGCTAAATTTCTAACAAATTCTCTTTGGGTTCTACCGTTGCCTTCTCTGAATGGATGTGCAAAATTTAGCTGAGACATGTAAAAAGCAATCTTATCAGAGGTATTTCTCCTGCTCATATTTTTTAGATAATCATCTTTTTTTAAAGGTTTAAAAATCTCATTTTCCAATGCATCTCTTAATAAATAAGATGGTGCAAATTCACCACCTTTAAAAATATCTTCATTTCTCAACTGCCCTGCCCATTCATATATGTCTTGAAATATATACTTGTGGATTTCACACAGATGCTCAATATCAAAGTTACCCTTTATTGGATTTATTGCTAATTCAGAAAGTCTTTGCGATGACAGGATTCGTTCCATCTTTTCCAGTTTATCTGCATCTTTTATATTGAATTTATTCTTTAAAACATCTACATCTTTATAATAATACAACGAACGATATTCATTATTTCCTGAAATATCATACATATTTAATCTCCGTTATTTAACAGCAACCTGATAAGCACGTCTTAAAAATTCGTCATGAGAAAGTTCTTTTTTTAAAGACTTTTTTATCAGATTTTTTTCATATTCTGTAAGATACATACCTTCATGCTTTATGTTTCCTTCAGCGGTTTTTATAGCTTTATCATATTTATCAAGCATTATAATTCTCCTTTCAAGATAACACTCTACAAATATATTATATCATATTGTTCGGCTTTTTCACCATTAAAGAGTAAATTCATTAGCTATATATCATCTGTTTTAATTTTTATGAAGTATTTATTTAAAATATTACATGTTCGTCCTATAAATATAATATGCCCATTATTTTATAATAGTGTGAACCCTCCCCTCCTAACTAAACAGGTTAGTATAGAAGAGGCTTCTACCTTTTGACAGGCAGACTTCTTTTCCACAAATACAGTTTAGCTGAGTATTTCTTCTGTTGCCGGAAGAATTAAGCAGTTTATTTTTCTATCTGCACTACTCCTGCCAAACTAATCAATGTGGCCAGAGTGCTCTGAGTTCTTCGCAGAAGCCCCGGTT
>NZ_FXYI02000119.1:0-11215 GCF_900184915.1 Clostridium sp. HV4-5-A1G
CTTATATGAAAAGTTCATTATCACATTTTATTATTAATTTTTTATAAATATATTTTAGACTAGAAATTGACACTTAAAAACACTGCTGCAGTATAATACAAATTATCTGAACAGTGTTTTTACTATGTTTAAAATTATCTATTGTAAAATGTAATTTTATATAAAATTAATATTTATCTTCTTACTTTCCACGTGGTTCCATTTTTTGAATCCAGTATCTCTATGCCCAAATCCTTAAGTTTATTTCTAATTTCATCAGCTTTAGACCAATTTTTATTATTTCTCGCTTCTTCTCTCTCAGCTATTAATTTGTTTACTAAATTTTCATCTATATTCTCTAATTTGCTATTATCGGTCTTTAACAAATCCAGCGAAAGGACAGTGTCAAAACTTTTTATCAATATCTCTTTCTCTCTATTTGTAAGTCCATCGTCCTTTATAACTTCAAACAGCACTGTAAATGCATTTGGCATATTTAAATCGTCAAATATCTGTTCTTTGAATTTTAATTTATAGCTGTCTATTAATTTTTCATCAGCTCTTTCATTTTCTTTTACGCATGAAATTATGGAAGCTATTCTTTCTCTCAATTTATTATAAGAAGATCGTGCCTGCTTAAGAGCACTGTAACTAAATATCAACTGCTTTCTATATCTTGATTGAAGGCAAAAATATCTGTAGTCCAGTGGAGAAAATCCATGTTCTTCAATTTTTGATAATGTTAGAAATTCTCCACTCGATTTAGACATCTTTCCCCCACTTGTAACCAAAAATTCTCCGTGCATCCAATAATTTACACATGCATGGCCTACTGCTGCATCTGATTGAGCTATTTCATTAGTATGATGTACCGGAATATGATCCACTCCTCCGCAGTGTATATCTATTCTTTCACCAAGATATTTCATTGACATAGCAGAACACTCTATATGCCATCCTGGAAATCCCCTTCCCCATGGCGAATCCCACTGCATTATCTGATTTTTAAATTTAGAATTCGTGAACCACAGTACAAAATCCAATGGATTCTTTTTATTTTCATCCACTTCTACTCTGCTCCCTGCTTCCAACTCTTCCATACTCAGATGCGCAAGCTTATTGTAATCTTTAAACTTGTCAATGGAGTAATAAACATTTCCATTGGATATATAAGTATACCCCCTTTCTTCTAGTCTTTTGATTAAATTTATCATATCCTGGATATGTTCCGTTGCTTTGCAGACCACATCAGGTTTTTTTATATTGAGTTTCCTGCAGTCTTCAAAAAAAGCATCTTCGTAAAATTTTGCAATTTCCCATACGGTTTTATTTTCACGCTCTGCCCCTATCTGCATCTTATCTTCACCTGCATCCGCATCGGATTGTAAATGTCCTACATCTGTTACATTCATAACATGTTTTACTTTATAGGAATCATATTCAAGAGATTTCTTTAATACATCTTCAAATATATAAGTCCTTAAATTTCCTATATGAGCATAATTATAAACTGTAGGACCACAAGTATAAATTCCAACTTTTCCCTTATGCACAGGAATAAATTTCTCTTTTTTTCTACTCATAGTATTATAAATATAAAAATTCATACTTATCTCCCCTTATTACTGTAACCTTTTAGCATTACATGTATAGATATTACCACATTATATATAAATATTACCACAATGACAATATAATTCAACAATTTATTTCTCAACTACATACTCCCTTATATAATTGTCAAAATCCCAGAGGTGCAAAAAACGCTGAGCGCTTTTATAGCCTGATTCAAACAATTTTAACCTCATATCCCTGGATATGTTGAATTCTGTGGTTTTAACACCCAGTGTGGGAATAAACACCGTTCTCACTGCATACTTATCTTTTACATAAACTTCTTCGTTTTTATCAAATATAGTCCCAATTATATCAAACAGATATGAAATAAAATCCATCTTTTTGGACTCATTATGGTTGACATTCTTTTCTGTCAATTTAAAACCTATAGTAGGCCAAGCCGGAATATCTTTTGTGTCGAATATCCATATTGGAAAATTGCTGAGTAATCCACCATCTACTATATAGCTGTATTTATTTCCATAATAGAGCTTCACCGGTTTAAAATATAGTGGAATACTTATACTCATCCTCACTGCCTCAGCTATTTTAAATTTCATAGGATTTATTCCATAATTTACTAAGTCATCCGGCAGTATGAGCATGGATTTTTTCGTCACATCAGATGCTATTATTTTAAGGGGTGACTTATTGTCAGTACTTATATCTCCAAAAGTCACTTTGCCTTTTTTCAACAAAAGTTCCTCTATATACTTTTCTATGGCTCCCGTAGAATATATGCCCTTGTCCTTAAAAAGTGAAATGGTCTTTTTAATCATGGATATTTTCCATATGTCCTTTTTTTTTAAAAACATCTTTTCATCTAAATTCATCATTATATTCTTAAGCTCCTCGCCTGTATATCCAACAGCAAGAAGAGAAGCTATAATTGCTCCTGCAGAAGTTCCTGCAAATCTATTCCACCTATATCCCATTTTTTCAAAATAACATACAGCACCTATAAGTCCTATTCCCTTTATTCCTCCACCTTCAAATACAGCATCCGCTTTCAATAAAATCACCTCAATATATAAATATGTAACTATATAAAATAGGACACTTAAAATAAAGGCATTGAATAATTTTCATATAAGTGGAAAAAATAATTCTAAACTTAAAATTTTACTTTTATAGGGAGTGATTTTAAAATGAGAATTGAAATCTATTACAACGGTATAAAAAATGCAAATGATGCAGTTAAAAAATTAAAAAATGCAGGTTTCCAAAATGCAATCGTAGATTTAAATGATAACTACATAGATCTATACAATGCAAATTCAGACTTAGAACCTGATATAAATTTTTCAAATGTAATAAATTCCGATAGATTTTCACGTAACTCGTCTCAGAAAGTACGTACTTCGGGAAGCCCCTTACTGGGAGGTTATGGGAATTCAAGAGAAATTGAAAACACAAATTATAAAGTGGTAATAAATTCTGATTCCTTTGATTCCCAAAAATTAAAAGAAATCCTAAGAGAAACCGGTGGGCAAATTAAAAATTCTACTTCAGCTGCAACAAATAGTCTACAATAACATTTTTTCCATAGTAAAAGTAAAATTTTCTTGATCTTGTCAAGCTTTTTACTTATAAAATGGTATTTTTGCACTTATAAAATATTTTCTATACTTTTTTAGATTCCAAAATCGCCAATGCAGCTGCACCTATAACACCTGCATTGGTTCCCAATTCGGCCTTACATATTTTAGTGTTTTCACTTATAATTTTAAAGCATCTTTTCTTCACCACTCTTTTCACCTCATCAATAACCATACTATCTCCTTCTGAAACACCACCTCCTATTATCAATACTTCCGGATCAAAACAATTCATTACATTAGCTACACATATTCCCAAATAATTCAAAGCCCTATTCAATATCTCTTTAGCTCTATGGTCACCAAGCTTTGCCTCTTTAAAAACTTCTTTTGCAGTTATATTTTTATACTTACAAAGGGATGTAACTGTTCCCTCTTTTACAACCCTTTTTGCTTCTCTTGCAATAGCAGTGCCTGATGCCAGAACTTCTGCACAACCCCTGTTGCCGCAATTGCACAGAGGTCCGTCTTCTTTCAGAGTCATATGCCCCACTTCCAGTGCATTTTGAGTATTCCCTCTGTATATATCACCGTTAAGCACCGCTCCTGCCCCTATTCCTGTAGAAACTGTTATAAATATCATATTTCTGCTGCCTCTTCCTGCTCCAAACATGTATTCTCCTATGGCCGCAGCATTTGCATCATTGTCCAGATAGACGGGAACATTAAATTTACTTCTCAATGGATTCACAATATTGAAGTTTTTAAAAGGTAAATTAGGAGTACATATTATTTCACCATTAACTAAATTAAGAGGTCCTGGTGCGCCAATTCCAATACCCTTTATTTCATTCATACTTAATTCACATTTTTTTATTATGCCCTCTATAAGAGCTGCCATATTACTCAATATAGCCGCGTCGCCTTCCTGCACATTAGTTGGAATTGTCTTCTCATATATAATACTGCCCTTTAAACTCACCAAGGCAGCACAAATTTTTGTGCCGCCCAGATCCACTCCAATTACAAACTTATCTTTCAAATCAATTCCCCCTATGATTCAAAGTTTAAATATAGTGCTATGAAGTATACAATTCCTTAAAATCCTTTGCTGCCTTTACCATGGTCTTTATGTTTATAAGTGGTGTTTTAGGACCTATTCCACAAGCAGGTGCCAGTATATCCACTCCCGATTCAATACAGTTGAAACACATCTTTCTAATATACTCCGGTTTAGAATTTTCAAGAGAAAATGTACTCATATTCCCCATTATGGCTTTGTTTTTAACATTGCTGCATATCTGCTTTACACTGGTGATGGAATCAAAACTTATGGCATCACTGTGGAGCTCATTTAATTCAGGGTATATACTTCTCAGCCTCCCGCATATATGTACTATAATTCCATACTCAGTATACTCCTTCAGGGAATCCACAATTTTATTCAAATAGGGAAGTGTAAAGTTCCTAAAGTTCCTGGGACCCATTATTTCCCCCGTACCGCTGGGATCCGATATAGTAAGCAGATCAGCACCAGCCTTCAGCTGTGCCTTACCAAATTCTATAAGATTATCGGTAACAAATTCCAGAAACTCCCGGGTCTCTTCACTTTTTCTTATAATTTCCTTGTAGAATATCTCCGGTTCCATTAGAGAAGACGCAACGCTTATAGGTCCCGTCAAATTTGCCATGATAGGCACAGGTAATTTTTTCTCTCTTAAAATTCTTATAGCTTCTAAAACCACCTTGGCCCTTCCGCTGTTCATATCCATATTTTTCAATTCTTTCCAGCTGCTTACGGAATTTATGGGATATTCAATAACTCTGGGTTCATTTATCTTGCTGCCAAGAGAAATTTCTGCACCCATAGCTTCCGCTTCCACAGTCATGCAAAACGGGACTCCAACATTTTCAAATCCTCCATATTCATAAATTCCCGCAGCAAGCTCCGCCATAAATTTCTCATCAACGTGAGCTCTTGGCCAGCTGTATCCTGTTAGATCCATGATCTCACTTATTGCCATGTTCATCATTCCGCCGGGACATATACAAGGCGGTCTGTCAACCTTAGATTTTTTCAAAACCAGCTTCAATCGTTCTTTTGGAGTCAACATGTAAAACCACCTACTTTACCTTCATCTTTTCCAGTTTCTCTACATTCACTGGATAGCCTATTTCTCTTACAGTATCCATCATGGTCTGTATATTTTCAAAAGGTGTCTCCACTGGAAGGCTGCACCCTGACATAACCACGTAACCTTTAGGAGTATTATACCCTTCCTCTACAGCTTCTACAACTGCATTTCTTATATCATTTCTGGTACCTGCATACATTATGCCGGAAGGATCTACATTTCCAAGTATTTTCATCTTATCTCCAATAGTCCTGCTGCACTCCGCAAGGCTTACTACATTGTCCATACTAAAACCTGTAACTCCATCTTCTGCCATACTGCCAACATCATTCCATATTTTTTTCGTATTTCCGCATATATGAAGCGTACAGCCTGAGCCCTTTGATTTTATAAATCTAACAAGCTCCTTCAGGTATGGAGCACAAAATTCTCTGAAATGTTTTGGATTTACTACCGTACAGGAAGCCAGAGGTTCCGATATAGTCGGCGTAAGGCCATTTTCTATAATAACTTTTGTATACTCTATACAATTTTCAAGAGATATTTTACACAATTTATGAACTGCCTCAGGATTTTTCAATAAAAGCCTCGTCATCTTGTCCACTCCTATTAAAAAGAAAGCATTTGAAAATGGTCCCACTATACCCCCTGAACAGGGTACTTCTTTTCCAATAGCATCCACCAAATATTTCATGGCCTCTATAAAAACAGGCAGTCTACCGTCTTTGTACGGATTTGCCACTTTAAGCTTGCCTATATCTTTAACATCCTCTAAAGCCGGCTTTAACAAATCTGCCGTATTGTCTTCCGGAAGCACTAATTCTGCTCCCATAGCCTCAGCCCAAACATACAGATCGGTAAATACCCTCACACCATCCATGCCAAACCTTCTATAAGCCGCTATCTGGGATTCAGCTATAGCTTTCCCGCTGGTATTAAAGTCAGATATTTTACAACCGTAAATACGGGCAACTCCATTTGCTATATTGGGATTACAGGGTAGCCTGTCAACATCTTTTCCCTTTGCCAGGGCTGATGCTCTCTCCATGGGCGTCATCTTATCTCTCACTCATCACACCACCTTTTGCAAACATTTTTCTTGCGGTTTTAGCAGCTTTAGATGCATCTGTAGTGTATATATCAGCTCCTATTTTATCTGCAAAGCTTTGAGAAATAGGCCCACCGCCTATCATTACCTTTACTCTATCTCTTATCCCCTCTTTTTTCAACAACTTTATAACCTGATCCATTCCATCCATAGTAGTAGTCATAAGAGTAGATAGTGCTATTATATCAGCTCCAACTTCTTTTGTTTTGTTTACAAAATCTATAGGTGGTACATCTCTTCCCAAATCTATAACCTCAAACCCTTCAGTTTCCATCATTATCTTCACCAGGTTTTTGCCTATATCGTGGGTATCCCCCTCTACAACTCCTATTACCACTTTATGTTTATCACCCTCCTCACTCTTATTGAGATGTGGCTTTAACACATCCAGACCTGCATACATGGCGTCTGAACACATCAGAAGTTCTGGTATATAGTATTCCTCCTGCTCATATAAGACCCCCGCTCTATTCATGCCGTCAGACAATCCCTTATCTATGGCATCATAGGCCTTTAATCCACTTTTTACCCATTTGTTAGCTGCTTTTACTGTCTTCTCTTCCTCCATGTCCACTACGGAATCCGACAATTCTTTTATCAAGTCCTCTTTAATACTCATTCATATCCTCTCCCTTTAATTTATAAATTTATCTTCCAAACTACAGACGTTTTCATCTTAGCTGGAGTTTTCCTCATACAGTTATGGCCTACTATTTTTACATCCTTTCTATTTTCCATTATGTAATTCAGCGCTTCTCCATAGGTAAATCCCTTTTCCACTTCAATGGGCTCAGAAGTTACAAAGCCGCCTTTATCCATGGAACTCGAAGTTATTCCACAAAAATGTACAATGGCATCCTGCAATCTGGGATATAATTTTTTCAAGACTTCATAACTATATCTTCCGCTGTAATTTTTATATATTCTGGGCCCAAGTATATCCAAAGTTCCTGCCGAATCTCCAAAAGAAATTATCTTTGCCCCATTTTCAATTCCAGCTTCTGCAAAAGATACTATGCTGTCTATAATCACTTCCATAAAATCATCTACGCTGGCTTTGTCCTTTCTAATGGCTTTATAAAACGTCCTTGGATCCATCAGCGAACTCATTACAGTAAATGGTCCCTGGACAGCTAATGCAGTTTGCTCTCCACTGCTGCTTAAAATATTTACAGCTTTTAATACCTGATTAATTCTGCCTTTGCTCAAATCAATTGGTTTTATCTTCTTAAAATCTTCCATATTTTTAAACACATAATTTGAAACTCTAGGTCCCCTTTTCCTATCCCCCATTTTTATATGTGCTCCAAGGGCTTCTGCTTCCACAGTCATACAAAAGGGTACCATGGATACAGTATCTTTATTATATATTCTTATGGCCTGCGCAAGCCTTGCCATACTTTCTCCATCATAATGTACCTGTGGAAAATTGGCACCGGTATCCAGCACTACCTCTTCAGGTATTTCCTCATCATTGTCAGTTACACATTTAAAATCAATAACATATTCCATTTATTCACCTCCTTTAAAAATTCAACGCTTTTATAAAATAATTCTGAAAATCATCCTTTACAGAAAGCTCTACTATCCTTATATTTTTTCTTATTTCCTCCATTTCTTTAAGCTTATCCACGTTTACAAGAACCATCCTGGCTCCTTCTACAGAAGAATTTCCCACAAAGCTGACACTGCCTCTGAAACCTTTTGGTATAAGCCCTATCTTTTTTATACTCTCTGCATTGATATGATATCCAAAGGCACCTGCTATAACTATTTCTTCTATATCCTTTATATCTATATTTATTTCTTTTAAAAGCATTTCCATACCTGAGCATATAGCTCCTTTGGCCAATTGAATCTGCCTTATATCTCTCTGTGATATAAATACTTTATCTGTTATGTAGAACCTTTTCTCTACTAATCTGCCGCTGATTTTATCCGGGAGTGTTTTATTAAACCTGCCGGTTTTAGTTATTATACCTCTTTCTAAAAAAGCCGCCCCAATATCCAATAATGCACTGCCGCAGATTCCAACTGCTTCCCTGTTTCCTATAGTAGTATAATTTAGTTCAAAATTTTCACTTATATCAAAACTATCTACAGCCCCCTCTTCTGCTCTCATTCCACAGTCAATATTCATTCCCTCAAGTGCCGGACCTGCCGCTGTAGAACAAGCTACCATTTTCCCACTGCATATGGCAACTATTTCTCCATTAGTCCCTATGTCTATAAATAAAGACGGCCTAGTTTTTTTGTGAAAATCTATAGCTGTAATTCCTGAAATTATATCTGCCCCTATATAAGGTGAAGCTGAAGGAAGTACTGTTACAATTCCCTGTTCATTTATATGTATATCAAGCTCTTCTGCTCTCAAATTCAGCGTATTTAAAAATACAGCCTCATAGGGAAATACAGCTATGGAATCCGCTTTTACTCCCAGAAACAAATGAAGCATGGTGGTATTCGCAGCTATTGAAATTCTATAGATATTATTTCTCTGATAATCTTTTTGTGTTAGCTCTCCAATCATATAATCTATTTTTTCCCTTATGCAGCTGCTTAAAATTTCACTTCCATCTTTATTTTCCATAGAATAATTTATTCTTGAAATTACGTCTCCACCATATTTTGTCTGGGGATTTAAACCGGAAACCCTTTCTAGCACTTGACCATTTTCTAAATTTACAAGGTAGGCAGATATACCGGTAGTCCCTATATCCACCGCGACCCCCAGAATATTTTTTATGTACTCATCAACATCCAAAAGAGTTTTTTCAAATAGAATTCCTTGAACTGCTTTCGGCTTTTCTTTCTTCAGCAGGCCCATTTTTTTTAGAACATTTAAATTTACCACCTTATAGTCTGCATTGGAATCTACTGAAATCTTCTTAAATAGCTCCAGTTTTTCAAAACCGCTCCTTATTTCCACATCCTTACAATGACCTCTATTTATAGTTTTCAAGTTCCCCTCTTTTTCAATGAGTTCTACATTCACATCACCTTCAACTTTAGCCATACAGGATAACCTGATATTTTCTTTTTCTGCCAAATTGTATTCATCTGCAGTTTTAGAACTTAATTCTCCATAGGCTATAACTTTACATTTCCCACATTTTCCAGAACCTCCGCAGAAAGTTTCTACATCAAAACCCGCTTCTCTTATACAGTCTAAAAGTTTTGTACCTTTTTCCACATGAATTTTTATATTTTTATCCCAAAAAGTAACACAGCACATTTTCTACCCCTCTAAATGTTATAAATTAATATTCAAACTATTCTTAACTTTATTTTCAATCTTATACTGTTATTTTATCATAGATACATCTAGCTAATTAATTCATATAATTTATCTTTAAAAGTTCATGTATAACAAAAAGATATAAAGGTGAGAATTTAATATTTCTTATATTCTCACCTTTATATCTTTTAGACCGTTATATTGCTGTCCACCTTATCCGTATTTTTAATAATGCTTTCATAATATTTATTTCCTTTTTCTCTATCATATTTATGCTCCCAGGTAGAAACAAATACACTGGCAAGGGAATTTCCCACAACATTAACTGCTGTTCTTGCCATATCTAAAATACGATCTATTCCGGCTATAAAAGCAAGCCCCTCTACTGGAAGCCCTACAGTGCCTACTGTAGCAAGTAATACTACAAAAGAGGCTCCAGGAACACCTGCCATGCCCTTTGAAGTTATCATCAACACCACTATCAGACTTATCTGAGCTCCAATAGAAAGATGTATACCATAAAGCTGCGCTATGAATATAGCCGCAATTGATTGATAAAGAGTGGATCCATCAAGATTAAAAGTATAACCTGTAGGAACTACAAAGGACACAACAGCATTTGGGCATCCGTATTTTTCCATTTTCTCTATTATTTTTGGAAGTACTGTTTCCGAACTGGCAGTACTGAAGGCAAGTAGAATTTCATCTTTTAGTATTCTCATTATTTTAAATATACTGTTCCCTACAACTTTTGCCGCTATTCCCATAAATACCAATATGAATAAAATCATAGCTGAATAAACCACTATAGTTAATTTACCAAGAGGTATAAGAGACTTGAGCCCAAAATTACATACAGTAACTCCTATAAGTGCAAATACTCCAATAGGTGCAGTTTTCATAATCATATTCGTTACCCAAAACATTGTGTCTGCTGTACCCTGAAAGAATTTTAATAGAATTTTTCCCCTTTCTCCAATAGCAGAGATGCCAAGTCCGAACATAACTGAGAAAAATATAATAGGAAGCATATCTCCTTTACTCAAAGATTCCGCAATATTACTTGGAACTATATTGATTACAGTATCTATGAATCCCTTATTACTAGCTTCCTTAGCAGTGCTCATATAACTGGCAATGCTTGTTTTTGAAAGTGAACTCATATCAATCCCCGTACCTGGATGAAATACATTTGCAACTACAACTCCTATAATCAAAGCAATAGTGGTCATCACTTCAAAATACACTATTGCTTTCAGCGCCAAAATGCCTATCTTTTTTAGATCCCCCACTCCAGCAACACCTACTATAAGACATGACACTACAATCGGAATAACTATCATTTTAATCAGCCTTATAAAAATAGTTCCAAAAGGCTGTAGAATTTTACTAACATTTGGATTCCCGTAGAACACAGCCCCTACTATTACTCCAAGTATAAGACCTATGAGGATCTGAGTGGCTAGTCCACATTTAATCTTTCTCTTCATTTTAAATCACTCCCTGTATAATAAATCATATAATATCTTTGAAAACATTTTCTTATTACATATTACATGCCAATATATAAAAAACTACTATATTATACTTCAATATACAC
>NZ_FXYI02000120.1:0-11108 GCF_900184915.1 Clostridium sp. HV4-5-A1G
GATTTATTGACAGTACATTCTAAATATGATATTATAAAATCAAATAATGATAATGATTTTCATTATTTATAAATTACCTGTCGAGGTGAGTTATTATGAGCATTTGCGATTTAAAGCCCGGTGAGAAGGGATTTATAAAAAATTTAAGTGGAGATAAAAGATTAGTTAAAAGACTTCTAGCGCTTGGATGTATAGAAGGTACCGAAATACTGGTAAAAACATCTGCTCCTTTGGGAGATCCCATAGTTATAAATTTAAGAGGCTTCAATCTGGCAATACGTAAAAGAGATGCAAAAAATATATCAATAAGCAGTTTAAGTAAATTGTAATAGTTAAGATATAAATATCGACGATATATGTGAGGCGGGAGGATTATTATGATTGTGGCAGCTTTATTGGGAAATCCAAATGTAGGCAAAACTTCTTTATTCAATCATTTAACTGGTTCCAATCAATATGTAGGTAACTGGCCTGGAGTAACTGTAGAAAAAAAGGAAGGTTATATAGATAATTCTATAAAAGTGGTGGATTTGCCTGGTATATATGCTATGGATACTTATTCCAATGAAGAAAAAGTATCAAAAGAATTTTTATTGAAGGGTAACCCGGATGTTATAATAAATATTGTAGATTCCTCTAATTTAAATAGGAATCTATATCTTACTACTCAACTAAAGCAATTTAACAAGCCCATTATATTGGTATTAAATATGCTAGATGTAGCTGAATCAAAGGGTTTTAAGATAAATTTTTCGACATTATCTAATGAACTGGAAGTAACTGTAGTTCCAATTATAGCAACTAAAGGTAAGGGAATAGATAAGCTTCTTGAAATTTTAAAGAACGGTGATTTTAAACAACCGCAAAACGATGATAAATTTGATTTCAAAGACGAAAGTGAAGCTTATCATTATATAAATGAAGTCCTAAAGAATTGTTTGACAAAGGTAAAAAAAGATATAACTTCCATTACTGAAAAAATAGACAAGATAGTTTTGAATAGGCTGTGGGCCTATCCCATATTTTTATTAGCACTTATATTAATTTTTAAATTCACCTTTAGCTGGGTAGGACAGCCTATGGCAGATGCTCTTGGTGATTTTGTAGATGGTTTCTTAACTTCACATTTAAAAATATTGCTTTCATCAACCAGTCCGTGGTTTAGTTCATTTTTAGTTGATGGTATTTTAGCTGGGGTAGGATCTGTAATTGTATTTTTCCCAGTTATATTTTGTTTGTTTTTAGGAGTATCCTTTTTAGAAGACAGCGGATATATGGCACGGGGAGCTTTTATAATGGATAAGCTTATGAGAAAGATGGGGTTATCTGGAAAAGCATTTATTCCACTTATAGTTGGGTTTGGATGTTCAGTTCCAGCTATTATGTCCTCTAAAACCCTGGAAAGTGAAAAAGACAGAAAATTGACAGCACTGTTAGTACCTTTCATGTCCTGTAATGCCAGGCTTCCAATATATTCACTTTTTGCATCTGCTTTTTTTGTAAATTATAAGACCACTGTAGTTTTTTCACTATATATTTTGGGAATTTCAGTAGCTTTTTTAATAGGAATTCTTTTTAAAAGTACTATATTTAAAAAAGATGAAGAACCTTTTATAATAGAACTTCCAGAATACAACATTCCTGAACTTAAAAGCTTATTACTGCATACCTGGGAAAAAGCTAAAGGCTTTTTGAGGAAAGCTGGTACAATAATATTTTCAATGTCTGTTCTGATATGGTTCCTGTCTAATTTCAATTTATCTGGCATGGTGGATATGGATAAGAGCATTTTATCTTCAATTGGTAATTTTATAAGTCCTATATTTGCACCTATGGGATTTGGAAATTGGCAGAGTTCAGTAGCTCTCATAACGGGAATTATGGCTAAGGAAATTGTACTGAGTACCATGGGAATTGTGTACAGTGGAAATTTAACTGCTGTATTGCCAAATCATTTTACAGCTATTTCCGCCTATTCATTTTTAGTTTTTGTACTGCTCTATACTCCCTGTATATCTACAATAGCAACCATGAAAAAAGAATATGGAAACAAAATGGCCGTTTTTTCTGTAGCATATCAACTTGTAATTGCCTGGATAGGCTCTTTCCTGGTATTTAGAATAGCTACTTTAATATTTAGCTAATTAGGAGGATATCTCATATGATATTTATAGAAATTACAATAACAGCTGTAATAGTAATAGTAGCAGGTTATCTACTGTATAAAAACCTTAAAATTAAATCAAGGGGCAAATGTGATTGCTGTTCTACCACAAATTGCCCATATCATAATATTAAGAAAAAAAAGTCTTGATTGCATATAATTAGGACTTTTTTAATGCATAATCCAATATATCTTCAATGGATACGATTCCTTTTACTATATTTTTATCATCAACTACGGGAATAGCTATTATGTTTTTTTCTCTCAATCTTTTTGCTACAGTAAAAATGTCCTCATCACTATAAGCAGTGACTACATTCTTTGTCATGGCCCAATCTACTGGACAAGTATCATAATGTCCCTCTTCCATGAGAAATCTATATATATCAGCCTTTACTATCATTCCTACTAGTTCTCCGTCTTCATCCACTACTGGTGCACCGTTTACATTGTGATTGTCCATCATTTTTAAAGCTTTACAAAGGCTATCTTTTTTCTTTAGCTTTATAATATGAGAACGCATTATTTCTTTTACTGTCATATACCCACCTCCCCTTTTATTATACAACATCTTAATAAATTAAAAAAGTTAATATAATCACCACATGGGTTTACAAATAAATGTTCTGTGGTACGGAAGGCAGGTTAATAACGAAATACCTACAATACCTACTTATACCCGGATACTACATTTCTTCAACTACATCAATCCCAAGCAAATTCAGTCCATTTTTTATTACGTGGCAGGTTGCCTTTACAAGCTGCAATCTAGCAAATTTTATAGCTTCGTCTTCTGCATTTAAAATGCTGTGTGCATTATAGAATTTATTAAAAGCTTTTGCCACATCTATTACATATCTGGTAACCATAAAAGGTTCTAATTTATTTATAGCATTTAATATAGAATCCCTAAAATTGTTTAGAACTTTTACGAGTTCAAATTCCTCTTTGCTGTTTAATTTGCTATAATCTGCCTGACTGTCAATGTATTCTGCCTTTCTGAGTATACTCTTCCCTCTGGCATAACTGTATTGAACGTAAGGTCCGGTTTCACCCTCAAAGTTCAGCATTTCGTTCCAGTCGAATACTATATCCCTCTCTCTGTTATTCTTTAAATAAGTAAATATTACAGCACCTATTCCCACTTTTTGAGCCACCTGAAGCTTATTTTCCAGTTTGGGATTCTTTTCATCTATTATTTCAAGAGTCCTCTGTACTGATCTATTTAAAAGATCCTCTAGGAATATCACGTCGCCTTTTCTGGTAGAAAGCTTTTTATCTGCAAATCTGACTAATCCAAAACCCGCGTGCACACATGAATCCGCCCAATCTTTTCCCATTAATTTAAGTGTAGTAAATACCTGTCTGAAATGAAGGGATTGATCCATTCCAACCACATATATGCATTTAGAAAAATTGTAAGTCTTTTTTCTGTATATAGCTGCAGCCAAATCTCTTGTAGCGTATATAGTGGCGCCATCTGACTTTTTCACAATGCAAGGAGGCATGTTATATTTATCCAGCATAACTACTTTTGCTCCGTTGCTCTCTACAAGAAGTCCTTTTTTATCTATTTCATCTATAACTGCATCCATTTTATCTGTATAGAAGCTTTCACCTGCGCAGGAATCAAACTCCACTCCCAATAGATCATATACTTTTTTAAATTCCCTAAGGCTTAATTCCTTGAATTTTTTCCAGAGCTCAACTTCCTCTCTGCATCCGTTCTCAAGTCTCTTGAAATGCAATCTGCCTTCTTCATTAAGCTCAGGATCTTTTTCTGCCTCTTTGTGAAATTTTACGTATATCCTTAAAAGCTCCTTTATTGGATTTTTATGAAGTTCATCTTCATTACACCACTTTTTATATGCAACTATGAGTTTTCCAAATTGAGTCCCCCAATCTCCAAGATGATTTATTCTAGTGCAATTATAGCCTTCAAAACTCATCATCTTATAGAGAGAATTTCCTATGGCAGTACTAAAAAGGTGACCTACATGAAAGGGTTTTGCAATATTGGGAGAGGAATATTCCACAACTATATTACTATCTTTACCTATAGATGAACTTCCATATTTATCTTTCTGCTCTAATATTTTGGTTATCACATTTTTTATAAATATATTTCTATCTACAAAAAAATTTAAATAAGCTCCTTTATTTTCAATTTTTTCAAAATAGTCTTTTCCTATTTTATCCTTTAGTTCCTGTGCAATTATATTAGGTGCTTTTTTCAGAGCCTTTGCCAATTGAAAACATGGAAATGCATAATCTCCCATTTCAGGTCTTGGAGGTATTTCTATCAATCCCTCTATAAAATCCAATTGCAAATCCGCATTTATGTTTTTTTGAATTTTTTCTGCTACCAGTTCCTTATAATCCATACTTTTGCTAAATAAACGTCAGCCTATTTAACACTTTTCAACTCCTTTCACAATCTACATTTCTTGATCTCGATTCCAAATTTATGTATTTTAATTATTTTTCATAGCCATGAGGATGCTTTTTGTGCCAATTCCATGCGGTTTCAATAATTTTTTCAATGGAATTGTATTTTGGATTCCAGCCAAGTTCTTCCATGGCTTTTTTAGAAGAAGCCACCAGAACTGCAGGATCTCCTGCTCTTCTTGGAGAAACTTCAGCCTTTATTTTCTCACCAGTTACCTGTCTTGAAATTTCAATTACTTCTTTTACAGAAAATCCCTTTCCATTTCCAAGATTGTATATTTTGCTTTCGTCATAATTCATAATTTTCTTCAGTGCCAGGAGATGGGCATCTGCCAAATCAGCGACATGTACGTAATCTCTTATACAAGTTCCATCCTCTGTATCATAATCATCTCCAAATATGAATATTCTATCTCTTTTTTTCAAGGCCACTTGAAGTATTATTGGAATTAAGTGGGATTCCGGCCTGTGATCCTCTCCAATAAGTCCATTTACATGTGCCCCTGCAGCATTAAAATATCTAAGTGCAGCATATTTTATTCCATAGGCTCTATCGCTCCACTTTAATATTTTTTCTACTGTGAGCTTAGATTCACCATAAGGATTTGTAGGACTAGTATGTGCATTTTCTAAAATAGGAATACTTTTAGGCTCTCCATATACAGCTGCCGTTGAAGAAAATACTATATATTTTACTCCATATTTTTTCATGGCCTTTATAAGATTTAAAGTACCTCCCACGTTATTCTGAAAGTACTTAATAGGTTTATCTACACTTTCTCCCACAAGGGAATAGGCTGCAAAATCTATTACCGCTTCAATTTCATTTTCTTTAAAAACTTTCTCTAATGAATTTTCTTCCCTTAAATCACCCTCATAGACTTTTCCGCCTAAAATGGAATTCCTATGTCCTTTTTCAAAATTATCCAACACTACAACTTTTTTTCCTTCCTCAAGCAGTCTTGCAACCATATGGCTGCCTATATATCCTGCTCCGCCGCAAACTAGAATTGGCATTATAAAACCTCCTAAAATACATAATAATATATATTTTATAACTAAATTTAGTTCATTTCAATTGCCCTTCCAGGTAAAACTCCTTTTTTGATCCTGCCATTTTCAAATACTATCTGTCCATTTACAATAACATAATGAATTCCCTCGGGATAGGTATCAGGTTTACCCTTTCCTAAAAATCTAGATTTATCACAAATAGTATTTAGGTCAAATACAACAAGATCGCCATCATATCCTACAGCCATTCTGCCTTTATTTTTAAGCCCTAATATACGTGCAGGTATCAGAGTACATTTTTTAATGGCTTCAATAGGTGAAATGTAATTTTTTTCCCTCACCATCTTTCTAAAAAATCGTGGAAAAGTACCCGCATTTTGTGGATGCCCCTCTCCCATATTGCCTGTAGGGCTGGCTCCTGAATCCGAGGAAGGTACTATATAGTCCTTTAAAAGTGCCTCGTAGATCTCATTCTCAATTCCAGTACTGCAGATTATCACTGCATTTTCCTTTTTATTTCTCAGTTTTTTATACAAATCCCGCGTAAGGCAATGCCCTTTTAAACTTCCAGATGCAATAAACAAATCACTCAGCTTCCAACCGAATTTTTTGATGTGATTTTCATCAAAAACACTGGTACATATACCTGTAGCAAAAGAAGTATACATACCGCTGTCCGCCCATATATTCACTCCTCTATCCCTTGCACGATCGATGATATCAAGTGCTTCTGTCATGACCCCTGTTCCATATTGATATACAAGGTGAGATACCTGTACTAAGGCTCCAGTAATCTCGGAAATTCTAACAGCTTCTCTAAGAGAATCTAAATCATTGGGGGCTCTAAGTCTTGTATGGATAGAAATTAATTTTTTATGCTTTGAAGCTACTTTGCTCAAGGCTATAACTTCTTCAAAAGAAGATCCTGGAGCATACTCAAGGCCAAAGGACAGCCCCACTGCACCGTTGTAAAATTCTTTTTCTAAGATAGTTTTCATTTTTCTTATTTCGTTCTCAGTAGCTCCAGTATATGGATTGGTAATTCCCACACTGCATCTCAAACTAAATGAATGTCCTATGAATTGAAGTTGATTTATTAAGAAACCATTTTTATTTTGCCTGTAAAAAAATTTATCTAAATTCAATGGCCCACCGCCGCAGTTGCCCCCTACTGTAGTGGTAATTCCTTGAACTAAAGACAGTTCTCCACAGTTAATATTTCCATCAATATGGGCATGAATATCTATAAATCCAGGACTTACTGTGCACCCTTTAGCATCTATTTCTACTTTTCCTCTTATATCCTCACTGGTAATTGCAGCTATTTTGCCATTCAGCAGTGCTATATTGGCTTTAAACATAACCTCCTGTTCTGGATCTGCCACTTGGGCATTTTTTATAACTACATCATAGATATCCATAAAGCTAACCTCCTTTCAAAATATTTTCTATGCTTAAAATCCTCTTTATCTTTGTTTGAATTCAGACCATATTAAATCATACGTTTTTGTAGCACTTCCCACATCTCTGAATCTCTCAGCTCTCTTTAATTCTGAATCAGGTATAAATACCGCCCTGTTGTTTAAATACTCCTTTGACATATATTTTTTAGCAGCTTTATTTGTATTTACATATTCATTTGCAGTAGTAGCTTCATTGCTTATTTTACCATCCAGCATAAAGTTTATAAATTTTTCTGCATTTTCTTTGTGAGGGGCTTTTATCGGTATAATAAAATTATCCTCTTCAGCATTCATTCCCTCTTCAGGGTATACTATCTTAAATTTAGGATTTGCTTTAACTGCTGCCGATGCTTGAGAACCATACATGAATCCTACTGTGGTATCGCCATTTATAAGGCTGTTATGGGGAGTATCTGCATCAAGTACTTTTACATTGGGCTTTAATTTAAGTAAATCCTGTTTAGCCTGATCCAATTTTTTAGAATCCGTTTCATTCATGGAGTAACCTAGTTTTTTTAGTGTCATTCCCAACACTATTCTTGGATCATCCACGAGAACCAATGAATTCTTAAGTGCAGGATTCCATAGATCTTTATAACCTCTTATTGGAAAATTTACTTTTTCGGAATTATATACAATCATCTGACTTCCAAGGGTGTAAGGCATGGAGTATTTATTCCCCTTGTCATAAACCTGATTCAAAAACTGTGGATCCACATTTTTATAATTAGGTATTTTTGCTTTATCTATAGGCTGCATCAAAATATTTTTTTGTTTCCCCATAACCTCAATAATATAGTCGCTGCATATTACTACATCATACTCAGAGCCTCTGGAGGCCTGAAGTTTTGCAAGCATTTCCTCGTTGGTAGAAAAATTGCTGTAATTTACTTTTATTCCAGTTTGTTTTTCAAACTCATTTACTACTGAATCAGGCACATAATTGGCCCAGGTAAATAGATTTACCACTTTTTCACTATTGTCGGATGTAGGTTTACTTTGAATGCTACAGGCAGATAAAGCAAAGATAAAACAGACACTTGTTATCCCTAAAATTAATATTTTAAACGGATTTTTTTTCATTATACATTCCTCCTTGATCCTATATTAATCGCAATATAATTCATTTATAGCTACTTCTATTTTCACACTTTCTTTGTTCCCATTGTTTTAATAAATTGTACCATAATTAGAATTCCAAACGTAATTAAAAGCATCAAAGTACAAAGTGCGTTGATTTCTGGTGATAATCCAAATCTAAGCATGGAAAATATTTTTATAGGTAAAGTAGTACTTTCTGGACCAGATACAAAAAAATTTATAATTACATCATCAAAAGACAAAACAAAAGCAATCATAGCTCCTGATAATATACCAGGTAATATAAGTGGAAGGATAATACTTGTAAATACTTTAAATCTACTTGCCCCGAGATCCATTGCAGCATCTTCGATACTGGAGTCAAATCCGGCCAATCTTGATTTTACTACAATAAATACAAAAGGTATACTAAAAGTAGTGTGAGATAAAACTAAAGTACCTATTCCAAGAGGAAATCTCATCTGAGAAAAATACATGAGCAGAGCAATACCCATTATGACTTCGGGGATAACAATAGTTATGTCTAAAAGCCCTTCCACTAAATTCTTCCCTTTAAAATTATACTTATATAGTCCAACAGCTCCTATTGTACCTATTATAGAGGAAATTACAGTGCTTACAATTGCTATGGTTAAACTGTTCTTGAATGCAATTATGACATTTAAATCCTTAAATAACTTCCTATACCAGTCCATAGTAAATCCCATCCATTCAGTCCCTGCCATTGATTTATTAAAGGAATAAACTACGACTATAAATATAGGTAAATATAAATATATAAATATCATTCCAATATATATATTGGAAATTTGCCTAAAAAATTTAGTCTTCATCAGAAAACCTCCAAGTCAATTTTCTTTCCAAGCAATTTTATACTTATACCTATAATAACCAAAATAGCAATCATCATAATTATGGATACAGCTGCTCCAAAAGGCCAATCTCTTGAAACTAAAAATTGGTTTTTAATAAGATTCCCTATAAGCATAACCTTGCTTCCACCCATGAGATCACATATATAGAACAGCCCCAAAGAAGGTATGAAAACCAGTATGCATCCTGCAATTATTCCAGGCATAGTAAGAGGCAAAGTTACCGTTAAAAAAGCCTTAAGAGGATTTGCCCCAAGATCTTTAGCTGCATCAATGAAGATCCCTTCAATTTTTTCTATGGAAGTATAGAGAGGAAGTACCATAAATGGAAAAAGGGCATATATCATTCCTACAAGCACTGCACCATATGTGTAGAGCATTTTCAGAGGTTCACTTATAAGTCCCATTTTAATAAGTACATTGTTTATAAGTCCCCCTGTACTCATAAGTATCATCCATGCATAAGTTCTTATAAGGGAATTTGTCCAAAAAGGAATAATTATCAACATTACGGCCAATATGCGAAATCTTTTTGGTATTTTTGCCACTAAATAGGCAAAGGGATATCCCAGGAACAGTGTACATAAAGTGGTTGTAAATGCAATGGAAACAGAGTCAAGAAAAATTCTGAGATAAAGTGGAGAAAAAATTCTCTTATAATTTTCTAAAGAGAATATAACGTCAATTCCCCCATTTATCCCTCTCTGAAGAAAACTTATAAAAATTATATATAGAATTGGCACTGCCATAAAAAATATCATCCACCCGGAAATGGGAAGTATAAAAAAACTCTTTTCAAAATTCGGAATTCGTCTTTTAACTGTATTTTTTACCACCGGTGTTTCACTTCTGCTGCTCAACTCACCATCACCTTTTTTCCCCGATCTGATTTATTGTCATTTTCACAATTTATTATCACTGCATCCTCTGGATCCCAATATATCCAAACATGTTCATTCATTTCTGGAATCTTAAGATCTTTATTATAATTAACTGAAATTACCTTTCTTCCATCTTCCAGTACAAAAATGGTTTTTATGTTGGATCCCAAATATACATTTTCCCTTACTACAGCTTTGAGATTAAAATGTTCAATACTTGTTAGAGAGTATTTTATATTTTCAGGTCTAATAAGTATACAAACTTTATCTCCTATTTCCAGTGACTTATTATTTACAAGTATTTGTGAATTTTTTGTTCTCAACAGAACTTTGTTTCCCAAAATTTCTTCTACAGTTGAATCAAACAAATTTGACTCACCTATAAAGCTAGCCACAAACTTGCTTTTTGGTCTTTCATATATATCTTTAGGGTCACCTAGCTGTTCTATAGCTCCAGCATTCATTACGACTATCCTATCGGATATATAAAGAGCTTCTTCCTGATCATGAGTTACATAGATAAAAGTTATTCCTAATTTTTGCTGGAGAGATTTTAATTCACTTTGCATTTTTTTTCTAAGTCTGAAATCCAATGCACCTAAGGGTTCGTCCAAAAGCAATATTTTGGGGTTATTTATAAGTGCTCTTGCAATTGCTACTCTTTGTTTTTGTCCTCCGCTCAATTGATCTGGCATCCTCTTTTCATAACTATTAAGTTGTACAAGTTCCAGCATTTTAGTCACACGCTTTTTTATCTCTGATCTTGGGATCTTTTTGATTTTCAAGCCATAAGCTATATTTTTGTAGACATTCATATGAGGAAAAAGAGCATAATTTTGAAAAACAGTATTTACATTGAGCTCATAGGGTTCCTTATCTTCTATATGCTGACCATCTAATAATATATTTCCGCTAGTAGGTTTTTCAAGCCCGGCAATCATCCTGAGAGTAGTAGTCTTGCCACAGCCGCTGGGGCCAAGAATAGTTAAAAATTCGCTCCTTTTAATATCCATAGAAATATTCTTTATTACTTCCTGATTATTAAAAACTTTTACTAGGTTGACTAGTTTAAGTATAGTATCCAATTTTTTCACCTCCAGATTATAATGTGTGTCTTATACACATCTGACGCTGCCGACGAAGCTAGAAGTGTAGATCTCGGTGG
>NZ_FXYI02000121.1:0-11071 GCF_900184915.1 Clostridium sp. HV4-5-A1G
TTTATATTATATATAAGAAAAAATTATCTTGGATGATTATAGCGTGAGATAACATCTGTTAACCGACGGGGCAATGATATATTTTCACAGTTATATCAAAAACTTTCAGGTAAAAATAGCGCTGTAGGACAAAACTCTGGAAAATCTGTATTTAAAACAGTACCGAAGGTGAAAGATGTTCTGCTCGAAACTCTCAGGTAAGTAAACAGAGGGATATGTGGACAAATTGTTCTTCATGTCCTTTTTTGTTGTATAAAAATATAATAGGAGGTTTTGTCGTGGAAGGATTGAAAAAAACTGCACTGTTTAATTCCTATGGAAAATATGGAGCAAAAATGATAGACTTTGCGGGATGGTCTATGCCGGTACAATTTGAAGGTATAATACCTGAGCACAGGGCGGTGAGAGAAAAGGCGGGGTTGTTTGATGTTTCACATATGGGTGAAGCCGATATAAGGGGGAAAGATGCACTGAACTTTGTCCAGAATTTAATTACCAATGACGCAGCTGTACTTGAAGACAATCAGATACTGTACACTCCTATGTGTTATCCAGATGGCGGTGTTGTGGATGATATTATAGTTTACAAGTTTGATGATGAGCATTTTTTCCTGGTCATAAATGCTGCAAATATCGAAAAAGACATCAGCTGGATGCTTGACAACAAGGATGGCTTTGACGTTGATATCGAGAATATATCTTCTTCCGTTATACAGTTGGCCATTCAGGGGCCTGAAGCTCAAAACATACTTCAAAAGCTTACAGATGTGAATCTGGAGAAAATTAAATTTTTCTTTTGCAGAAGAGATGTGCTTGTTTCTGGGAAAAAATGTATGATATCCAGAACTGGATATACAGGAGAAGATGGCTTTGAAATTTATTCTTCTGTTGAAAATGCAGAATATTTGTGGAACAGGATACTTGCAGCCGGAAGGGAAGAGGGTATAAAACCAATAGGGCTTGGTGCAAGAGATACACTGAGATTTGAGGTGAATCTTCCTCTTTATGGAAATGAACTTTCGGATTCCATCACCCCTCTTGAAGCTGGACTGGGATTTTTTGTGAAACTGGATAAAAAAAATTTTATAGGAAAAGAAGCTCTTTTAAAGCAGAAAAAAGAAGGCCCTGCCAGAAAGATAATTGGATTTGAAATGAAAGACAGAGGTATTCCGAGGCATGGATATGAAGTTCTTGCAGGATACAAAAAAATAGGCGAAGTGACCACGGGATACAGATCCCCCTCCTTGGGAAAAAATATAGGGCTTGCTCTTATAAACTCCAAGTATTCCAAACTTGGAACTGAAATTTTTGTCAAAGTGAGAGGAAAGCTTCTTAAAGCGGAGGTTGTGGACAAAAAATTTTATAAAAAAAATTATAAAAAATAATAGGGAGGAACTTTAAATGAAGATTTTAAAGGAAGCGCTTTATACTAAGGATCATGAATGGATAAAGGCAGACGGAAACAAGGCCTATGTGGGAATCACTGATTTTGCCCAGGACTCCCTGGGAGACATTGTGTTTGTGGATTTGCCGGAAGTGGGCTCTGAATTTGAAAAAGGTGAAGTTTTTGGAGCGGTGGAATCTGTAAAAGCAGCATCGGATCTTTATATACCTGTGTCAGGTAAAGTGTTGGAAGTAAATGAAGAACTTGCAGACAATCCTGAATATATAAACCAGGACTCTTATAAAAACTGGATAATTTCCGTTGAATTATCAGATAATTCGCAACTCAAGGAACTTTTAGATGCTGAAAACTATGAAAAATTATGTGACGGGGAGTGATACCATGCATCCTTATTTGCCGTTAACAGATGAAGATAAGCAGGCTATGTTAAAGAAAATAGGGGTAAGTAAAATAGACGACCTGTTTTCTGATATACCGGAATGTATACGTCTAAATAGAAAATTGAATATAAATGACGGAATGTCTGAGCTTCAGGTTAAATCCTATATAGAAGGTATTGCAGGGTTAAATAAAAGCTGTGAGGAGCTGACTTGTTTTTTAGGTGCAGGTGCCTATGATCACTATGTGCCTTCTATAATAAAGCATATAATATCCAGATCAGAATTTTATACTGCATATACTCCTTATCAGGCTGAAATAAGCCAGGGTACACTGCAGGCCATATTTGAATATCAGACAGTTATGGCTGATTTAACGGGTATGGATGTTTCCAATGCCTCAATGTATGATGGGGCCACTGCCTGTGTTGAAGCCGCACAGATGGCTGCAAACGCTGCAAGGCGTAAAAAGATAGTCGTATCCAAAACTCTCCACCCTGAGGTCAGGAGGGTGCTTGAAACCTATTTAAGATTTAAGGATTTAGAATTGGTGGAAATAGATGAAGCAGAGGGAGTTACAGATGTGGAGAAACTTAAGTCTGTATTGGACAGGGATACTGCAGCGGTAATAATTCAGACGCCGAATTCTTTGGGAATAATAGAGGAACTTGAGGACATAGAAAAATATGTTCACAAAAACAGATCTCTTCTGATAGTATACTGTAATCCAATATCCCTTGGAATTTTAAAAAGTCCTGGAGAATGTGGTGCAGATATAGCCGTAGGAGAAGGGCAGTCTCTTGGAAACAGAATGAATTACGGAGGACCTTATTTCGGATTTCTGACTACCAGGAAAAAATATCTTAGAAAAATTCCGGGAAGAATTGTAGGTGAAACTACAGACAAGGAAGGAAAAAGAGGTTTTGTACTTACACTTCAGGCAAGGGAACAGCATATAAGAAGAGAAAAAGCTTCTTCAAATATTTGTTCCAATGAAGCACTCAATGCCCTGACTGCACTCATCTATTTGACTACTCTTGGTAAAAAGGGGATAAGGGAAGTGGCACTCCAAAATGTGCAAAAATCTCACTATGCTTTTAGCGAGCTTGTTGAAAGTGGAAAGTATAAGTCGTTGTTTGATAGACCATTTTTTAATGAGTTTGTGGTTCAATCCAAGAATTCAGTGGAAAAAGTAAATAAAACGCTGCTGCAGAACAATATTCTGGGTGGATATGATGTGGAGAGAGCATATCCATCTTATAAAAACTCCATGCTCTTATGCGTCACTGAGAAAAGAACAAAACCTGAAATTGACGAATTAGTTTCTGTATTGGAGGGGATATAAGATGATAAGTGAATACAACAAGCTTATTTTTGAACTTTCTAAAAAGGGCAGAAGGGCCTATTCTCTTCCACAGTGCGATGTACCGGAGGAGGATATCTGTAAATTGCTGCCGGAAAAATTTATAAGCAGAGAGGAGCCGGAGCTTCCTGAAGTAAGTGAGGTGGATGTGGTAAGGCATTTTACGCTGATTTCCAATAAAAATTTTGGCGTGGATACAGGATTTTATCCTCTTGGCTCCTGCACCATGAAATACAACCCCAAGATCAATGAAGATATGGCAGGTTTAACAGGATTTACTGAGCTTCACCCCTATCAGCCGGAGGAAACAGCCCAGGGAGCTTTAAAGCTCATGTATGAGTTAAGTGAAAAGCTTGCTGAAATAACAGGCTTTGATACAGTGTCACTGCAGCCTGCAGCAGGAGCCCATGGTGAAATTTCGGGGCTTATGATCATAAAGGCCTACCATGAAAAAAGAGAAGATTTTAAAAGAAAGAAGATAATCGTACCTGATTCTGCCCATGGAACAAATCCAGCCTCAGCTGCCTGTGCCGGATTTGAAGTGGTAGAAGTGAAGTCTGCTGAAGATGGAACTGTGGATATTGAGTCCTTAAAATCCCTACTGGATGATGAAGTGGCCGGGCTTATGTTAACCAACCCAAATACTCTGGGGATATTTGAAAAAAATATACTTAAAATAGCAGAGCTTGTGCATGCTGCAGGAGGGTTGCTTTACTATGATGGTGCCAACATGAATGCCAATATGGGAAAGACAAGACCCGGAGACATGGGATTTGACGTGTGCCATATGAATCTTCACAAGACATTTTCAACACCCCATGGAGGCGGAGGACCTGGAAGCGGTCCTATAGGAACTAAAAAAGAACTGTCACAGTTTTTGCCTGTGCCCATAGTTGCCAGGAAAAATGACAGGTATTATCTTGACTATGACAGACCTTGCTCCATAGGAAAAGTCAGAAGTTTTTACGGAAATTTCGGGGTGATGGTAAGAGCTTTTTCCTATATACTGAGCATGGGTGCGGAGGGACTTAGAGAGGTCAGTGAAGATGCAGTGCTCAATGCAAATTATATAAAGGAAAGCCTTAAAGAACACTACAATGTTCCAATGGAAGGTGTCTGCAAGCATGAATGTGTACTTGGAGGACTGAAAAATGATGAAAATGGCGTCACCACTCTCGATGTGGCAAAAAGACTTTTAGACTACGGATATCATCCGCCTACTATATATTTTCCCCTTATTGTAAAAGAGGCCATGATGATAGAGCCCACGGAAAATGAGAAAAAGGAGACTCTGGATGGATTTATAGAGGATATGATAAAAATTGCAGAGGAAGCGGAGAAAAATCGGGATATAGTTAAATCTGCGCCTAATACCACCGATATTAAGAGGCTGGACGAGGTTAAAGCAGCCCGGAAACCTGTGGTAAAATGGAGTAGGTAAAAGGGGTGTAATTATGATTGAAGCTGGTGACCGTGATTTTAATAAATTGTCCATGTTTAGAAATATAGATAAAGTTACATTGAAACTGCTCAGGGAGAAAGCTTTCAAAAAAAAGCTGCCCAAGGGCAAAGTATTATTTTATGAAAAAGACAAAGTGGATAAAATTTACCTTATTTTGAAAGGCAAGGTAACCATGTACAGGATATCGGAGGAAGGACAGAAAAGAATTATCTATATTTTAAATGACGGGGACTTTATAAATGAGGTCGCCTTTGAAAATCTGCCTGCATCCATAAGCTGTCAGGCCTTTGAAGATAGCTGCATCCTGTATTTCTTAAAATCGGATCTGATGGAGCTCATGGCAGGTGATTTTGCTCTTACCTGTATTATAATGAATTCCATGGCTAAAAAAATAAGGAGACTTTACAGGCAGCTGAAAAATACGGTGCCCTTGAGAATGGATAAAAAGTTGGCAGCCAAACTGTGGAAATTATCCAGGGATTATGGTGTGAAAACTGGAGAAGGTACGCTTATTGACTTGAATATAAGTATAACCTATCTGGCAGATATGCTTGGCAGTACCAGGGAGACTGTCTCAAGATGTATGAATGGTTTTAAGAAAAAGGGAATGATCAAATTTCAAAATAAAAGGATAGTAGTTGTAGATCCGGAAGCCCTGTCTGTATATTTTAGGGGAATTTAGCCTGCTGATGAGATTTCACAATATAAAATAAGGAGAAACCAAAACTGTGTTTGTAACGTTTAATGCAAACACAGTTTTTTACTGAAGCGTGATTTATATCACGCTTTATTTTTTGTATTTATGCTATGTTAAATATATGGCAATCTTTGTATCAATATTTTAAGGAGGAAAATGAGAAATGGGTTTTGTAACTGATACCGAAGGATTTAACTGTTTCTTGAGGAAATTACGAGAAAACTGCAGAGTATATGCTCCAGTGAAACTGAAGGGCAGGGGAAGGTTTTCTGATACGGATTCAGTAAGATACGGGCAGGTGAATACCATTGAAGAAATAGAATTTAATGCCAAGTCTGACTTTTCGCCTAAGGAAGTACTGCTCCCGATTACCCAGACATTATTTTATTTCACTGAAGATTCTGTAAAAGAGCCCGGTACAGATGACAAGAAAATACTGATTTTTTTAAGGAGCTGTGACATTCATGCCATAAAGAGGATTGATGAAATTTATTTGAGAAATGGTTCCGAGGATGTCTATTATAAAAAGCTGCGGGATAAAGTTAAATTTGTGCTTATGGAATGTGAACACAGCTTTGAGAATTGTTTTTGCTGCAGCATGGGGTGCAATACCACCCGGGAATATGATCTATTTGTGAGATGTAGAGATGACAAAGTCTTTATAGAATGCAGAGACAAGAGTTTTGAAGGCTATTTTAAGGACGTAAAGCAGTGTGATGTAAACCCCTGTTTTGTAAAATCCAATGAGGTAAAAGTGAATATTCCTGAAAATATAGATGAAAGTATTTTCAACAATTCTATGTGGAAGGAATATTCTAGGAGATGCATTGCCTGTGGAAGGTGCAACCTGGTGTGCGGAACCTGTACGTGTTTTTCCATGCAGGATATTTTTTACAGGGATAATAAAAACACGGGTGAAAGAAGGAGAGTATGGGCATCCTGTCAGGTAGACGGATATACGGATATAGCCGGAGGGCACAGCTTCAGGCAGGACAAGGGTGATAGAATGAGGTTCAAGGTAATGCACAAGGTCTATGATTTTAAAAAGAGATTTGGATATAACATGTGTGTAGGGTGCGGAAGATGTGATGATGTATGTCCCGAATATATATCTTTTTCAAATTGTGTGAATAAATTAAATGATGCAGTGAGGTGATATAAATGGAAAATATGTATTTGCCAGAGGCAAGCAGAATAATTGATATAAAAAAGCACACTGATATTGACTACACCTTTAGAATGGAGTTTTCAGGGGAAGTAAGGCCTGGACAGTTCTTTGAAGTTTCAATTCCCAAATATGGGGAGGCACCTATATCCGTATGTGAAATAGGAAAGGACTATGTAGATCTCACCATAAGGCGTGTGGGCAGAGTTACAGACATAATTCACAGTTTCTTCAAAGGAGACAGGCTTTTCATGAGAGGCCCCTATGGAAATGGCTTTGATGTGAATTTGTATAAGCACAGAGAACTGGTGGTAGCTGCAGGAGGGACGGGTACAGCCTCTGTAAAAGGCATAATAGATTATTTTGCCTATAATAGGGATGAAGTCACAAACCTCAATGTGATTGTGGGTTTCAAGTCTCCGGAGGACATTTTGTTCAGAGACAATATAGAAAAGTGGAGTAAAAATGCCAATGTGATTTTAACTGTGGACAGAGCAGGTGAAGATTACCATGGAAATGTAGGGCTTGTTACAAAATATATAGAGGATCTTCCCGTTGAAAATTTAAAGCAGGCGCAGGTTATTGTAGTCGGTCCCCCGATGATGATGAAATTTACCATAGAGGAATTTTTAAAGAAGGGAATCAGTGAAGAAAATATTTGGGTTTCCTATGAGAGAAAAATGTGCTGCGGTTTGGGAAAGTGCGGTCACTGCAGGATGAATGACACCTATATATGTCTGGAAGGTCCGGTATTTAACTATGTGAAGGCCAAACACCTGGTGGATTAGAAAAGGAGGGTAAGTTATGGACATCAATACAAAAGTCTTGAAAAAAAATGCATTCAGGGTAACCAAGGAAAGAGGTAAAACTGCCATAAGGATAAGAGTGCCGGGAGGACATATTAAGGCGGAGTATTTTACCCTGCTCCAAAAAATTTCAGAGGAATATGGAAATGGTACAATTCATATTACAACCAGGCAGGGGTTTGAAATACCCGGAATTGACATGAAGAACATAGCCCTGATAAATAAACTCATACAGCCTGTTATTGAAGGGCTTGGAATAAATCAGAGTAATGTGAATGGAGGGTATCAGGCTTCAGGTACGAGAAATGTCTGCGCCTGTATAGGCAGCAGGGTGTGTCCTTTTGCAAATTACGATACCACCTCTTTTGCAAAAAAAATAGAAAAGGCCATATTTCCCAATGACTATCATGTGAAGATTGCCCTTACAGGGTGTCCTAATGACTGTATAAAGGCCAGGATGCATGATTTTGGGATCATAGGCATGACGGAGCCGCAGTATGACAGCTACAGGTGTATAGGCTGCAAGTCCTGTGTCAGCAACTGCAGGCTCAGGTCTGCAGATGCCCTCAGCTTTGAAAATTTCAAAGTGGTGAGAGATGACAGCAAGTGTATAGGCTGCGGGGAATGTGTGGGCAAATGTCCGGCAGGTGCATGGACAAGAAGTGGTAAAAAATATTACAAGCTGGTTATAATGGGAAGAACCGGCAAAAAGGATCCCAGAATCGGCCGTGAATTCATCAAATGGATAGATGATGAAAACAGTATAGTAAGGATAATTTTAAATACCTATGACTATATAGAAAACTATATTGATAAAAATGCTCCCGGTGGGAAAGAACATGTGGGATATATTGTGGACAGAACCGGATATCAGGAATTTAAAAAGTGGGCCTTAAAAGATGTAAGACTCAATCCCGAAGCCGAAGTCAAGGAGCATATATAAAGGAGCATATATAGATGAAAGTAGGACAAAGAATACAACAAGAGAGCTGGATGGGAGAGGACTGTGAAAAAAGTCTGTAAATTAAAAAAACATTATTTCAGCTTATACATACATAAAAATAACGTACCTGGATTTGATTTACACAAATCTAGGTACAGCCTATTACTAATTAATTTAATACATCTTCCAATACTCTCATTATGTTTTTATAAGCTATCTTTTCTATATCTTCAGATTTATAACCTCTTTTAATTAAAATGTTTATTAAGTTAGGTATTTTAGATGCATCTTCTAGACCAGGTGTTGCACCATTACCGTTTTTACTGAATGACATTGCATCTGAATTTAGAAAATCACAAAAATCGAATCCGAAGCTAATATAATCGATGCCGACTAAATCTGTAATGTAGTCTATATGATCTGCTAATTTTTCAACACAGGGTTTTTGTTTGTCAATAAAACCTGCCCATGAATTCATCCCAATCACGCCTTTTCTCTCTGCAATTGCTTTAATTTGATCATCCTTTAAATTACGTTCTGTATTACAAATATTATAAACGTTAGAATGGGAAGCGATAAAAGGTTTTGTCGTTTTTTCATATATGTCCCAAAAAGTTTTTTCATTTGCATGAGATGTATCTATTAATATGCCTAAATTTTCCATTTTTGTAAGCGCTTCAAATCCGATTTTAGTAACTCCACGTTCTTTATTAGGACTTTTAACACCTGTAGCAAATTCATTTTCTTCATTCCAAGTCAGCATAGCATGTCTTATTCCTAAACGGTAAAGCATGCTTAAAACATCAACATTTCCTTTTAATCCGCTGAGTCCTTCCATTCCTAAAACAATAGCAAGTTTCCCCGAGGCCTGTATATTTCTAATATCCTGAGCATTTTCTGCAACAGCTGCACAATCTTTCATATCCCCTATTTCTTCACAGGTTGCTGCTAAAATGTCCATCATTCTTTTAGTAGCATTGTTAACATATGGAGGATCAATCCAAACTGCCAATAATATGCCATTTACATTGCCCTTTTGCAATCTACCAATATGATAGTTCCGCAATATGTTTTTTTTGCCTTTCATTCTTTTATCAGTAACATCAGCTAGTATGTCAGAATGAGCATCAAATACCTTAAATGTTTTCACTTAAATTTTCCTCCTGTTAAATATATTTTACATTATGCTTTTGTACCTTCTTTATTATATAGGTAAATTTCCTTTTCCTTTCATTATATTTTCATATCTTCCGTACATCAATAATGCAACTACTGCAAATATTGCAGGCCCGGCTATCATCCATAATGATGATGCAAAGTCTCCTTTTGTTAATGCAGGTTTAATTATTACTGCTACATTAGCTATTAAAACTGTAGCTGTTACTATTATTGTCCATATCAGTGAACTCTTATAATTTTTGTACACTACAAATGGCTTCTCAATTTCTTCATTCTTCTTAAATTTAGCAAATGCACCTGCGATGAATATATATGGCAATGTAGTAGCAACATTAGTCATCAGTACCAGTTTGTCAAAGAAAGCAGATGCTCCCTGTCCTCCTAAACTTACAAATAATATGAAAAGGATAATAATAATGCATTGGATCCACATGGCATTTTTAGGAAGACCATCTTTAATCTGTGACAGGTTTCCAGGCCATAATTCCTTTGGAGTTCCTTCCACCAACTGCTTTATAGGTGAATATGAGTATGAAACTAAAGCACCAAGATAAGTTAGAAATAATGATAATCCAACAAATCGCCCTAACCAGTTACCGAGTGATATTGAAGCAGCCGTACTTAATGATAATCCTTTACCTATTTCAACGCCTAAGTTATTCATAATAATAATTGTTACGTTGACCATATTTACATCTTTTCCACCTAATACACCAGTCCAGCTGGTAAATATGCCAACTGCAAATATGCCCAGAGCATAGCAGACTGCAATAAAGGCAGCACCGATTAAAACACCTTTTGGGAAGTTCTTTTCAGCATTCTCCGTTTGGTCTGTAACGCCTGCAACTACTTCAATACCAGCATAAGCAAGTATTGCAAAAGATATAAAAGATATTATTGATACAACTGATTGATAACCAGGGTTAGGTGAATGAACAAGTGCCTGCGCATTAATAGCCTGAGCTAAATGCCCATGATTTAGTATAAATACTATTATCGCACCAATATAAGCAACTATATTGATAAACGCTACTGAAATACCTCCTAGGGAAGTTATTTTTATTATTTTGTCTAAACCTTTAGTTGCCGTAAAAGTTAATGCAAAAACAAATACTATAGTTAATAGTCCCAAAGTATGAGTTGCATTTAATCCCAAGAAAGACCAATTTGAAGTTGTGTCTTTACCCAAAAGCATAGTTGAAAAATGAACCCATATTGAATTAGAAGTCAGCGTTATCCACACTAGCCAGCCAACATACCACATAAATATGGAAATAAATGCATATTTGGCGCCAACAACTTTTTCAAGCCATGAATAAATACCACCTTTTTCTTTTTTAAATGCGGCACCATATTCTGCAACCATAAATGCAAATGGAACCAGAAATGTTATTGCAGCTAATATATACCATGGGATTGCTGCATAGCCCATAAGCAGAAATGCTCTAGGAATATTCGGAAACATAAATACTGATGTAACGCACATTAATGCCAATGGTATTACAGTTAGTTTTTTATTAGCTTCTTTAGCTTTTTCTGACATTTTTTTCACTCCTCTAATATTTTATTTAAGATATTAAAAAGCTTTTCTCTCCCTTCTTTTTATAAGTTATTATTTCAATATATTGAAATAATAACATTCAGTATAATGAAATAAATATACTGTTTTATAAG
>NZ_FXYI02000122.1:0-11019 GCF_900184915.1 Clostridium sp. HV4-5-A1G
GAATTATAAATTAAAATTCTATTTAGGGGAAAAATATAATTTATAAAATAGTAAAACAGAATAAATAAACGTTGAAAGGGGTGAATTTCTACTGCAGATATAATAACATGTAGTGGAAAGTACATGAAAAAAAAGGCTTTATTTCAAGTGACTTTTCTTATAGTTTTTTTTTGCGCCATGGTATCAGGATGTAATTTAAATAAAAAAGAGGATACAAAAAATGTAAATCAAAGTTTTGATATGAAATCTGCTACGGCTACAGCCGATATTTATATGAAATATCTCATAAAAGGTGATATGGAAAATGCTAAAAAGTTGTATTCTAAGGATCTTTTGAAAGATGCTCGTAGTGACGAAAATAAAAATTTGCGAATTTTAGGATATAATCTGATTGACAGCAGTGAAGTTGGAGAATCGGGAGTTTTAAAAATGAAAGTTGCAAGAGCTGATTTGATCAGACCTTTTGCAACTCTAGATGAATATTCCATAAAGGTAATAAAAGAAGGTAATGATTACAAGATCGGTGAAACCAATAATACACCGGATAGAGAAGTATTTGTGGAGAGAAATCAGCTGAAAATGAGGAGTAAAAATAGCGTAGTTGTAAATTTAATAACGGATATTGTAAGTATGCCTAATTATGTATTTAGTAAAGATGACAAGGCAAATGTGGAAAAGGTTCCTGTTCCAAAGAGAAATTTTGGCATTATGGATTTTTCTTATGATGGAGATCGACTGGCGGTGGTGACTTATTCTAGTGATTCATATATAGGCATAATTAGAATAAATGAAAGTATGCAGACCCAGTCCCAGGATTCAGGAGATCAACAAGGCGATAGCTCAGGAGGGCAAGGTGGTGGTGGACAGCAAAATGAGCAGCAGGGAGCAGAAAAGCCTATAGGTAAGGATATAACCGATTTGGATGTTTTGAAAAATTCCAAAGTTGAATTTTTGGCTTTCTCTCCAGATGAAAAATTTATCGTAGTTCAATATACCAACAATGCAATAGGTAATTGTATACGGGTATATAAGACAGATTCTGGTGATATGATAAGCTATAAATTTGAAAAAGCGTTTCCTCTTGATAAGGTAAATGTGATTTTTTCCTCTTTTGATGAAGGAATATTGAGTTTTGATGTTGTCTCTAAAAACAATAGTAAAGGGGAGCTTTCTCAAATAATTGGGGAATGGGAATTGGATCTGAGAAATTTTAAGGCAGCAAAGATATGATATAATTTCAGTAGGTTGATTTTAGTACTTGAATTATTTTTGGAAAGGATAGGACTTGGGAATGCAGTGGGGTGACAAGGCATATTACAGTCTAAATTATTATTTGAGAAAAAAATTTGGATGCAAGGTTTTTAAAATATCCTTAGATGCAGGATTTTCTTGCCCCAATAGAGATGGAAGAATAAGTAAGGAAGGATGTATATTTTGTAGTAAAAGGGGATCGGGAGATTTTGCTGGGAATAGAAAAGTTTCTATAACGGAACAATTTGAAAATATAAAACAGATGATGAGTAAAAAATGGAAAAATGGAAAGTATATAGCATATTTTCAGGCGTATACTAATACTTATGCTCCAGTGAGAGTACTTAGAGAGAAATATGAAGAAGCTGTAAATCAAGAAGGAGTAGTGGCACTAGCTATAGCTACTAGACCGGATTGCCTTGGATATGATGTTTTAAATCTATTGCAGGAATTTAATAGAAAAGTTTATACCTGGGTAGAACTTGGTCTTCAGACTTCAGATGATCATACGGCAGGTATAATAAACAGAGGGTATAAATTGGAAACTTTTGAAAAAGCAGTAGCTTCACTTAGAAAAATAGGAATTGATGTGGTGGTTCATATAATAATGGGTCTACCTGGAGAAAATAAAATTAATATGATGAATACAGTAAAATATATTTCACATCAGGACATACAGGGGGTAAAAATTCATTTGCTTCATTTAATGAAACACACTCCTCTTGTTAAATTATATGATGTAGGACAATTAAAATTTATGACAAAAGATGAATATATAGACATGGTGTGCTGGACTCTGTGCAACATTCCTTCGGGCATGGTGATTCATAGACTTACCGGCGATTCACCTAGGAACCTGCTTATAGGGCCCAAATGGAGCTTAAAAAAATGGGAGATTCTAAATGAAATTGACAGAAGGATGAAAGATAGAAAAATATATCAGGGTATATATTTTCAAAATAAGATTTTACCCTAAGATTACCGTTGCTGATACTCCCATTTATAAATTTATCCTCTGCCAAACTCCAGCTACAGATTGCTGGAATTTGGTGAATTTGCTTTTATGCAATTGGACTTTATCCATCCCTTAGAGTTTATTCTAGAGCTTCCTGCAATAGAAACTTCATACCAGAATTCATTTAAGATCTCAATGCTGTCATGAACTCTTATTGGTGTATTTTTTTCTAAAGTATTTATTATACCTGAATTTAAAATAGGAGCCAGATATATATTGCTTTTTACAGTGACTAGGGCATTTACATATTGAGGAGTAATATATCTAACATTTATTTTTGGGGGAATTTCCTTAGATATTTTTGACTTCAAACTGTCATTTTCATATTTTAAAGATAATATCTGTCTTCTCTGCGAGGAAATTTTACTTTGAAAATTATATAGGATTACGGAAGTACAGATTATAAGCGTTATGAACAAAAAAGCCAACATTAATATTCTCCATATCTATTAATTTAATACATTATATTCAATATGGTACTTAAAGATGAAAATTTATATAATTTTACACTAGATCTGTATATTCAAAAATGCTCATATCTGTGTAAGCCAATATATCCTCCCACTGATAATCTGAATATGTATCATGTATGCCGACAACGGTCATACCTGCTGATTTGGCTACTTTTATAGCAGATAGGATGTCCTCAAATACAGCACAATCCTCAGGATTTAAATTCAGTCTATCAGCAGCTAAAAGGTATATGTCTGGGAATCCTTTTCCTCTTTTTACATCTTCTGTAGTTACTATTGAATCAAATAGATTGTATATTTTATTTTTCTTTAAACTTGTTTCTGCTATAGCTTTATAATTGCTGGTGGCGAGAGCCATTTTTATTTTTTTCTTTTTTAAGAGATGTAAAAAATCTCTTGCACCAGGTTTTAAAGAAATATTATGGGAATATTCATAGAAAAGCATATTGTACCACTCTTTTTGTATCTCAGATACACTTTCAGTTAAATTAAATTCATCTTTAAGATATCTTGCAGTTTCATCAAGGGTCATATTTTGAATAGTGTTTTTTAGTTCTATGGTAAAAGGTATATTTTTCTCACTTAAATATTCTTTATCTATATTTTCCCAAAGCCACATGGAGTCCAGGAGAGTTCCATCCATGTCAAAAATAGCTCCCTTGATATTTTCAAGCATGACGATCACCTCATATTGTGTTATGAAAAATAATATTTTAATTAAAAAATCGTTCTAACAATTTTATCTTGTTTTTATCTTTAAAATCCTCTATGGAATGTATGCCTATCTTATCCAATATCTCATTCATGCAGTCACTGTCAATGGAGACTTTTATTTCAGAATCATCGGCAAATTTATCCACATATTTTTTACCTTCTTCTTTTGGTATAATTGCCTTGGGCCCACCTACACACCCACCGATACATCCCATGCCTTCAATGAAATTAGCCTCTATTTCCCCATTTTGAGCTCTGGAAAGTATGGATTTGCATTCTTTTACACCATTTGCCTTTACTGCTTTGAATAATTTGTATTTTTCAGGGAAAATTCTTTTTACAGCTTCACTTACTGCAATTGATACTCCGCCTGTACGTGCATATAACCTTCCGCCGCTGGAAGCATATTCTGTAGAAGGCTCTTCTTTGAGCTCATTTGGATGTATATTAAGAGTATCAAATATATCTTTTACTTCTGAAAAAGTTAGTACAAAATCTATATTTTTAATTATGTCTTTTTCTTTTGCTTCAGATTTTTTAGCAATGCAGGGACCTATAAATACCACCTTGCAATTTGGGCTTAATTTTTTGAGTACTCTTCCTCCAGCGGCCATAGGAGAAACAGATGGTGATACGTATTTTATCAAATTATTGTAAATTTTTTTTAACATACCTACCCACATAGGGCAGCAGCAGGAAGTTATCATAAAATCTTTTTCGTCTTTTATATGATTATCAAATTCTATGGCCTCTTTTAAAGTGAGCATATCCGCAAAAAATGCCACCTCAATCATGTCTGTAAATCCTAATTTTTTAAAGGCACTTCTAAGTTTCCCAAGAGTTACATCTTTCCCAAACTGACCTATTATAGCAGGAGCTACAATTGCTATTACCGGTGAGTTGCCTTTTAATATATTCGCTAAGGGAAGAAATTGTACTTTATCCATTATGCCTCCAGTAGGACAGGCTTCTACACAAAAACCACAGTCGGTGCATTTGTGTTTATCAATATGGATACTATTTTGGGCAGCATCCATTAAAATAGCATCAAAAGGACAGGATTTTTGGCATAGAGTTTTGCCGGTTTTGTCCATACATTCCATAGTACAGAATTTTACTTTATTGACTATTTTTCCATCAGGTTTGTAAGATTTTATTGCTTTTTTTAGATCCTCCGTAAAATTAGAACTGCAGTCTGTACTGGTGCCGCATAGTGAAGATATGATTTTACAAAGCTCTTTTTTATTGATTTTACTCTGTGATAAAATAAATTTTACTTCATCTTCAAAATTTCCATTATAATAGGATTCTATCAGGGATTTAAATAAATTTCTATATTGATCTTTCATATTAATGGTACAGCTCCTTATGTAATTGATTTGTTGATGAGCTCAAAGTTTGATTTAATGTATAGGAAACCCCTAGCTTAAAAATAAGCTGGGGCTCTTACTTTAACATAATATAAACTAAAAAAGGTAGGTATCATCAAATCAATAGATCTAAATATCCACAAACCCACCTATATAAATGGTCGGAGTGACAGGATTTGAACCTGCGACCTCTTGCTCCCGAAGCAAGCGCGCTACCATCTGCGCTACACCCCGTTTATATAATACATTATAACATATATTATATAAACGTCACAGTAGAAATTTTATATGAAAATATTTTATTTTGCAGTCATATTAGAATTATCGCCTTCACCTCTTGTAGGAACTGTTGACATTAAAAATCCTACCAGTATAGATACTAAAGCTGGAGATATTATATTTATATAAGCTATATAAGAGGTTCTGTATAATATGAATGCACTTAAACCTGTTATAATCAAGGTTATAAAAAACAGATAGATTATAAATTTAGCAAAAGATTTAAAAAATTTTTCATATAACTTATGCCTTATGGGTCCGCTGAGTATTTTTATAAATAAAAAATAGGATACTAGTATTAAGAATATATCAACTGATGCAGATATTAAAAAGTTTTTCAAATTAAAACACCTCCAATGGCTTATCAATTATAGTATTACCTTATTAGAAGTGTTTTAACACCAAATTATAGATTTTGTAAGTTATTTTGATTGCAAATACATTTCACCTATTTTAAAAACATCTCCTGCACCTATAGTTAAAAAGAGATCTCCTTCCTTTAAATTATTTTTTAAATAGTTTACTATTGAGTTGAAATCTTTAATATAGCTGCACTTTATTCCTCTTTTTGAAATATCATTAGCTAGCATGGCTGAGCTCACTTTGCCGGTATCCTTTTCCCTTGCTGGATATATATCTGCGAGGATTAATTCATCTACATTATCAAAAGCGGAAGTAAATTCTCTGTATAAGTTTATAGTTCTCGAAAAAGTATGTGGTTGAAACACGCAGATTATTCTTTTATGAGGATAATTTTGAGCTGCACTTAAAGTTGCCTTTATTTCAGTAGGATGGTGGGCATAGTCATCTATTACTGTTATCCCATTTTTTTTGCTTTTAATTTCAAATCTTCTATGGGTACCTTTAAAATCCTCCAGTGCATCTTTAATATTTTCTGTTGATATATTTAAAATTAAAGAAACAGCTATACTGGCAAGCGCATTTAATATATTGTGTCTGCCCGGGATGGCTAGGTGTAGGGAAAGTATGGCTTTATTATCCTTGTACACTTTAAAGTAGGCACATCCATTTTTATCAAAATGTATGTCATGAGCAGTGATATTTCCGCTATTTATACCATAGGTAATTATATTACAGTTTACGCTGGATATTACTTTATTTATTCTATTATCTTCATTGTAACATACTAGATACCCATTCTGAGGAATCAATTTAGCAAATTTTACAAAGGCATTTTGTACATTGTCTATATTTTTATAGTAGTCAAGGTGCTCGGCATCTATATTTAAAATTATACCTATAAATGGGAAAAATTTCAAAAAGGATTCTTTGTATTCACAAGCTTCCGTAATGAAGTACGGACTGTTTCCTATTCTGACATTTCCATTTATAATATCTAAATTTCCTCCTACTAATATGGTAGGATCTAAATTTGCCTTAAGTGTTATAGAGGACAACATGGAAGTAGTAGTGGTTTTACCATGAGTTCCGGATACTGCTACGTTGTATTTATGACCTTTCATTATATTTCCTAAGAATTCAGCTCTGGACATTAAGGGAATATTTAAATTTTTAGCCTTTAAGAGTTCTTCATTATCTTCGGAAATAGCGGCTGTATATACTACTAAGTCTATGTCCTGTGTTATATTTTCAGCAATTTGACCTATATATATTTGAGCGCCCATTGATTTGAGTTTGTCTGTTATTGGAGAAGCTTTAATATCAGAACCGGATACTTTAAAATTATTTTCAAGCAAAATTTCAGCTAGGCCGCTCATACTTATTCCGCCTATGCCTATGAAGTGCACTTTTTTATTTTCTACAAAATCAAATGACAATTTAAATCACTCCTTATATTAACTAACCTATCAATAATTATATACAAAAATTAGCTAAAAAACACAATAAAATTATATTTCTATGTAAAACGTTTTTATTTCTTCAGGTGTTTTATAAATAAGTATTGATTAACCGTAGCTTTTAGAATACAATATGAATAATAGAGTATAATATTAGAATATTATTCGTAAAGTTATATAGATAGGTGATAAAATGCAAAAATTTAGTAGAAACAATAGAATAGCTGCAATAACGAAAATATTACTTGAAAATCCTAATAAAATAATGGGACTGAATAATTTTACCGAAATGTTTAATACTGCAAAATCTACAATAAGTGAAGACATAGTAGTAATCAGAGACACTTTAAGTAGATTGGATATGGGAAGAATAGATACTGTAGCAGGGGCGGCAGGTGGAGTTAAGTACATATGTGGTATATCTCCTGAAAAGACCAAAAAATTTGCTGAAAAATTATGTATTATTTTGAAAAATAGAGAAAGAATAATACCAGGTAATTTTTTATACATGACGGATATAATGTTTAATCCAAATATAATACATACAGCAGGAGTGGTTTTAGCGTCTATTTTTATAGATATGGATATTGACTGTGTGGTTACAGTGGAAACGAAGGGAATACCCCTGGCTTATGAAGTAGCTAAAATGATGGGGGTTCAACTTGTGGTTGTGAGGAGAGAAACAAAATTTACAGAGGGTTCTACCATAACTGTAAATTATGTATCTGGCTCTACAGGAAGAATTCAGAATATGTCATTATCTAAAAAAGCATTGAAAAAGGGAAGCAGATGTATATTTATCGATGATTTCATGAAGGCAGGCGGAACTGCCATGGGTATAATTGATCTTTTAAAAGAATTTGAAAGTGAACTTTTGGGTATAGGATTTTTAATAGATAATGTGGGAATTCCCAAAAAATTAGTACAAAATTATGTATCGATAGTGGACTTTGAGGGTATTAATGAAAATGGGAATGCACTATTGACTCCTTCAAAAATGTTTAGCTAATGAAGTTTTCAAAAAATTTTATTAGTTTTTAACAAAATAAGGAGGAAAAAAATAAAATATAGAGAATAGTATATACATAAGCATCTTGGAGGTGGATTTATATGCAAATTACAGACGTTAGAGTGAGGAAAATTGCTGCCGAGGGTAAGATGAAAGCTATTGTTTCAGTAACCTTCGATAACGAATTCGTAGTTCACGATATAAAGGTTATAGAGGGACAAAATGGTCTTTTTATAGCAATGCCAAGTAGAAAAACTCCTGATGGAGAATTTAAAGACATTGCTCACCCAATAAATACTCAGACTAGAGAAAAGATACAAAAAGCAATTCTTGATGAGTACGAAAAAGTTAAAAGTGAGGAAGTTGCTACCGAACAAAAGACGGAGGAATAATAAAGGGGAGTGTTTGCTCCTTTTTATTATTTCCTGTTTTTTTTGTATATTTAAGGATATCTGAAAGAGAGTTTTTTAGAATTATTCCGAAAATTATATATGAGGTTGCAAATAATTTTCATATAAAATATAATATTATAGAGCGTTTTAATATGATATAGTGTAGAAAAATGAGCTTATATGCCATAAAGAGGTGTTAAAATGTATAATTGTGCTATAATATTAGCGGCTGGCAAAGGGAAAAGAATGAAATCTTCTATCCCTAAGGTTTTACACAGAGTATGTGGGACAGAAATGGTTAACATAGTTATTGATGTTGTGAAAAAAGCACAAATAGAAGACATAGATGTAGTAATTGGCAGGGGGGCAGAACAGGTAAAGGAAGCTACTAAGAGTAGAAACGTAAAGTATTCTTTCCAAAATAAGCAATTGGGTACTGGACATGCGGTTTTGTGTGCCAGCGATTTTTTAAAGGATAAAGAGGGGACAGCAGTTATATTTACGGGAGATTCACCTTTAATAGAAGAAGATGTTATAGAAGATATGTTAAATTTTCATAATAAAGGTAGATATAAAGCGACTATATTGACATCTATAGTAAAAGATCCTAATGGATATGGGAGAATTATAAGAGAAAAAAATGGAGAAGTGCTTAAAATAATTGAACATAAAGATTGTTCATTAGAAGAATTAAAGGTTAATGAAATAAATTCCGGAATGTATTGCTTTGATATAAAGAAGCTTGTTGAAAGTTTAAACAAATTACATAACAACAATGTTCAAGGTGAGTACTACTTAACTGATGTCATAGAAATATTGAAAAATAAGGGTGAGAGGATAGGGGCCCTTCCAGTAAGTTTTGAGGAAATTATGGGGGTTAATTCCAGAGTACAGCTTTCAGAGGCTGAAAAGGTTATGAGAAATAGAATAAATAATGTGCACATGGAAAATGGAATTACACTTATCGATCCAGATACTACTTACATAGGACTTGATGTTAGAATAGGGAAGGATACCATAATATATCCAGGTAACGTGATTCAGGGAAATACTGTTATAGGAGAAAACTGTATATTATATCCTAATTCACGTATAAAAGACAGTGTGATAGAAAATAATGTGACAATACAGAGTTCAGTGATACTAGAGAGTAAAGTGGGAGAAAATGTTACGGTAGGACCTTTTGCATACATAAGACCTGAGAGTGTGATAGGCAATTCAGTGAGAATAGGTGATTTTGTAGAAATAAAAAAGTCTATTATTGGGGATAAAACTAAGGTATCTCATTTGACATATATAGGTGATGCCGAAGTGGGGAATGAGTGTAATTTTGGATGTGGAACTGTGGTAGTGAATTATGATGGCAAAGTGAAAAATAAAACTTTAATTGGGGATAATTCATTTATAGGGTGCAACACAAATTTGGTTTCACCAGTTAAAGTAAATAACAACACTTATATAGCAGCTGGATCTACTATAACAGACGAAGTCCCGGAAGGATCACTTGCTATAGCTAGAGCAAAGCAGGTAAATAAGAAAGGTTGGGTATATAAAAAAGGATTAAGGAAATAAATTTTAGGAGGGCTTTACATAATGATAACCCATGGTAAAAATATTAAAATTTTTGCGGGAAATTCTCATCCTGAATTGGCTAAGCAAATAGCTAATATCTTGGGAACTGCAGTTGGAGATGCAAAGGTTTCGACTTTTAGTGATGGAGAAATATCTGTAGATATTAATGAAACCGTAAGGGGTATGGATGTATTTATAATTCAATCCACAAATAATCCCGTAAATGATAATCTAATGGAACTTCTTATCATGATTGATGCATTTAAAAGAGCATCAGCGGAAAGGATAACTGCTGTAATACCTTATTATGGATATGCCAGGCAGGATAGAAAAGCCAAGGCGAGAGATCCGATTACTGCAAAATTGGTAGCAGATATACTGACAGCTGCAGGAGCGGATAGAGTTCTTACAATGGATCTGCATGCAGCACAAATTCAAGGGTACTTTAATATACCTTTAGATCATCTTCTAGGAGTTCCCATACTGGCAAAATATTTTATACAAAAAGGATTTAAAGAGAGAGAAGATATAGTTGTAGTATCTCCGGATCTCGGAAGTGTAACAAGAGCCAGAAAATTTGCGGATAAACTCCATGCACCTATAGCTATTATCGATAAGAGAAGACCAAAAGCCAATGTATCAGAGGTAATGAATATAATTGGGGATGTAAACGGGAAAATCGCCATATTGGTAGATGACATGATAGATACAGCTGGAACTATAACAAATGGCGCTCAGGCTCTTGTGGATAGAGGGGCAAAAGAAGTATATGCATGCTGCACTCATGCTGTGTTATCTGGACCAGCCATAGAGAGAATAAGGAATTCTGTTATAAAAGAACTTGTAATGTTGAATACAATAGATCTTCCAAAGGAAAAGATATTGGATAATTTTAAAATATTGTCTATAGCTTCGGTTTTCGCAGAAGCTATAAGGAGGATATATGAGGGCGTTTCGGTAAGCAAGCTGTTTGAAGATTGATGAGGAAAGAGCATGTAGAATTTTTTCTACATGCTCTTGTATTAAGATGTAAGTCCATTTTGTAACTTATTTGTAACTTTTAAAGAGAGAATATTTTTTATATAGACATATGTGATAAATTTAATTGTAGATAATTAATAATT
>NZ_FXYI02000123.1:0-10962 GCF_900184915.1 Clostridium sp. HV4-5-A1G
TTTTAATATTAATTTAATATATTATGGAGGGTTATTATGAAAATTACAGGTTATAAATTATTTCAAGTACCGCCAAGATGGTTATTCCTAAAAATAAATACTGATGAAGGAATATCAGGATGGGGGGAGCCAATAGTTGAGGGAAGAGCTTCAACTGTTAAAGCTGCAGTAATAGAATTTATGGATTATATGGTTAATCAAGATCCAATGAAAATTGAGGATCATTGGAATATTATGTACCGTGCAGGATTTTATAGAGGTGGACCTATATTAATGAGTGCAATAGCAGGAATTGATCAGGCCCTTTGGGATATAAAAGGGAAATATTTTAATGTTCCTATATATCAATTACTGGGAGGAAAATGTAGAGATAAGATTAAGGTTTATTCATGGGTTGGCGGAGATCGTCCTTCGGATGTTGTTAAAGCAGCTAAGTCGGCTGTTAATGCAGGATTTACGGCGGTAAAAATGAATGGCTCTGAGGAACTGCAAATTGTTGATTCATATAAAAAAGTAAATAAATCAGTTGAAAGAATAGCTATGATAAGGGAAGCTCTTGGATCTGACATTGGAATTGGAATAGATTTTCATGGAAGGGTACACAGGCCAATGGCTAAAGTTCTTGCAAAAGAATTAGAACCATATAAACCCATGTTTATAGAAGAGCCAGTATTGCCAGAGAATAATGAAGCCCTAAGAGATATCGCAAATGCTGTAAGTATACCAATTGCCACTGGGGAGAGAATGTTTTCTAGATGGGATTTCAAAAAAGTATTTATAGATGGATATGTAGATATAATTCAGCCAGATCTATCTCATGCTGGTGGAATTACTGAATGTAAAAAAATAATATCTATGGCAGAAGCATTTGATATTGCAGCAGCTCCCCATTGTCCATTAGGACCAATAGCACTTGCGGCATGTTTACAGGTTGATGCAACTGTATATAATTCATTTATTCAAGAGCAGAGTTTGGGAATTCATTATAATGTTAAAGCAGATTTGTTAGATTATCTTAAGGATAAAGAAGTTTTTGATTATAACGATGGGTATGTAAAAATACCTAATGGGCCTGGCCTTGGAATTGAAATTAATGAGAATTATGTAGATAAGATGGCTAAGATAGGACATAACTGGAGAAATCCTATATGGAGACATAATGATGGAAGTATATCGGAATGGTAGTTTTTGGAAAGATAGATATAAACTTTTTGTATAGTGTTTTAGATTTACCTTAATAATATTTAGAAGGGAACGATAAATATGGAAACTGGTAAAAATATAAGAATTGAAAATACAAAACCTACAAGAGCAAGAATGATAATATTAGCAATGGTTTTTGTATGTGTTATAATTAATTACATGGATAGAAGTAATGTATCCATTGCTGCCCCAATGTTTAGTAAAGAATTACATTTATCATCAGTACAACTTGGACTAATATTTTCGGCTTTTGGTTGGGCATATGCACTTTTGCAAATTCCAGGAGGAATATGTTTGGACAAGTTTGGATCAAGGGTAATGAATACGATATCATTAGGAATGTGGTCATTGTCAACGTTATTACAAGCTTTTGTTAAGGGATTTCCGTCATTTTTAGGATTAAGAATATCATTGGGAATCTTTGAGGCACCAGCATTTCCAACTAATAATAGAGTTGTAACTACATGGTTTCCAGAAAATGAAAGAGCATCTGCTATAGGATTTTACACATCAGGGCAGTTTGTTGGATTAGCATTTTTAACTCCTTTATTAGTTGCACTTCAAAATATTTTTGGATGGAGAGCCTTGTTTGTCATTACAGGAGTGATTGGGATGTTATGGGCTGCAGGATGGTATTTTTTATATAGAGATCCTAAGGCAAGCAAATGGATTAATGAACGGGAACTTAATTTTATTCGAAAAGGTGGAGCAATAGTAGATATATCTAATAAAAATGAAGAGGGAAAGATTAAGCGTAAATTTACCATAAATGATTTTAAGATTGTATTAACTAGTCGTAAATTATGGGGTATATATATAGGACAATTTGCAGTGTGTTCAACATTATGGTTTTTCCTAACTTGGTTTCCAACTTACTTGGTAGAATATAGACATTTAGGTTTTATTAAAATGGGTTTTTTAGCTTCACTGCCATTTTTAGCAGCATTTTGTGGTGTAATAATTTCTGGAATAATTTCGGATTCTTTAATTAAAAAAGGTGTGTCAGTTGGGATAGCAAGAAAAACACCTATAATATTTGGGCTATTATTATCAACATCAATAGTAGCAGCGAATTTTGTTGAAAGTCCATCGCTTGTTGTTTTGTTTATGACATTGGCTTTTCTAGGAAATGGACTAGCATCAATAACGTGGGTTTTTGTATCTACAATAGCTCCTATAGAATTAATAGGGTTAACAGGAGGTGTATTTAATTTTATAGGAAATTTATCATCGATTTTTATACCATTAGCTATTGGATTTATTGTCAAGGGGGGAAACTTTCAACCGGCTATTATATTAATTGGTGTGATTACATTTTTGGGAGCTTTGTCTTACATATTCTTAGTAGGAAAAGTTGAAAGAATAAAGGTTAATGGCTAATAATCTAGAATTCATAAAAACATACTGTAATTTTCTTATGTGATTCACCAATGTTATTATTAATGTGTTAATATAATTTTATAGTTTAGTTGAAATTGACGTTTTATAAAGTTAATCTTAAGATGACATTATCACAAGTTAACAACACAAAAAATGAATTAAATATTGACTTGAAACTAAAATTGTGTTATTCTAAGCTACGGTAAATTAAATAGTAGGAGCCCTTTAAAACTAGTTCAGAGAAACTGGGAAGGCTTAGTAATGATTTAAGATATTATATAATATTCAGTAAAAGTGTCTTCCAAATTGAGGAGACACTTTTTTGAACCTTTAATTTTAGTACAGAGATACTGAGAAGGAGGAAGGAAAATGTTAAAAGGAAGACATTTAATCGACATCATGGATTTTTCGACAGAAGAGCTTGATGAAATATTTGAATTAGCCAATGAGATAATTTCGGGAGAAGAAAAATTCTCTCAGGTATGTCGGGGAAAGTTACTGGCTACGTTATTTTATGAACCCAGTACTAGAACCAGGTTGAGCTTTGAATCAGCCATGATGAGACTGGGCGGAAAGGTAATAGGGTTTTCAGATGCACGTTCAAGTTCCGTGTCAAAAGGTGAAAGCATAGCGGATACCATAAGGGTAATTGGCTGCTATGCGGATATAGCTGCTATGAGGCATCCAAAAGAAGGAGCACCTAAAATTGCATCTATGTACTCCCCTATACCCGTTATAAATGCGGGAGATGGAGGGCACCAGCACCCTACTCAAACTCTTGCAGATCTTTTAACTATCAAATCTATAAAAGGAACAATGTTCAATCTGAAGATAGGATGTTGTGGAGATTTAAAGTTTGGAAGAACAGTACACTCGCTTATTAAAGCCATGTCTAGGTATGAAGGAAACAGCTTCACATTGATATCTCCCAAGGAATTGAAAATACCCGATTATGTAAAAAAAGAGCTGGACAATAAGAATGTTGAATACAGTGAAACGAGTAATTTGGAAAATGTTATAGACTCTTTGGATATTCTTTATATGACAAGAGTTCAAAAGGAAAGATTTTTTAATGAAGAGGACTATGTAAGGTTGAAGGACAGCTATATATTGGATAGAGAAAAGATGTCCAGAGCGAAAGAGGATATGATAGTGCTGCATCCACTGCCGAGAGTAAATGAAATCTCTTATGAAATTGACAGGGATCCCAGGGCCTGTTATTTTAAACAGGTGAAATACGGCATGTACGTTAGAATGGCTCTTATGATGAAATTACTTGGAATTCAATAGGGGGTAATGAATAATGCTTACTATAAATAGTATAAAGAACGGAATTGTCATTGATCATATAAAGGCTGGATTTGGAATGAAAATATATAAGTATCTTGAGCTGGATAAAGTTGATTATTCTGTGGCTCTTATAATGAATGCTGAAAGCAGAAAGCTTGGGAAAAAAGACATTATAAAAATAGAAAACAATCTGGAAATGGACTTTGATGTACTTGGGTTTATAGATCCAAACATAACAATTGATATAATAAAGGATGAATCCATATATAAAAAAATAAAATTAAAGCTGCCGCGCAGGGTGGAGAATATAATAGAATGTAAAAACCCAAGATGTGTAACTTCTGTAGAAAAAAATATACCTCATATTTTTAACCTGGTGGATGAAAAGACAGGGGAATACAGATGTGAATACTGTGATCAGATATATGAAAATATATCCCTATAAAGTATACAGTAGGATTAGAGTTCGTGAAAGGATGATTATAAATGGAACTTCTTATAAGGCATGCCAGGGTAGTGGATTGTTCCCAGGATTTTCTAGGAGATGTGTATATAAAAAATGGAGTTATAAACAAAATTGGAAAAAATCTGGAAGGAAATTGCAGGACAATAGATGCTAAAGGGTTAGTTCTAATGCCATCCTTGGTAGATTTGCATGTGCATTTTAGAGAACCGGGATTTACAGATAAAGAGGATATAGAAAGTGGGTGCAGGGCTGCAGTCAGAGGGGGGTATACCATGGTAAATCTCATGGCAAATACGAATCCCCCCTGCAGCAGCATGAAAACTATAAATTATGTATTGAAAAGAATCAGAGAAGTGGGACTGATAGATGCACATCAATGTGCCACTATAACCAATAATTTTGACGGAGAGGATATAAGTCATTTGGATGAACTCAGCGGAGATGTAAAAATAATATCTGAAGACGGAAAAGATGTCATGAATGGCGGAATTATGCTGAAAGCTATGATGAAGGCTAGAAAACTGGGAAAGATAGTAATGTGCCATTCAGAGGATGGATCCCTTTCGGACATTGACATGAGGCTGGCGGAAAATATAATGACCTGGAGAAATATATCATTTTCGGAATATACAGGATGTCCTGTGCACATAGCCCATGTAAGCACCAAAGAATCCATGGAATATATAATAAGGGCTAAAAGCAATGGGGCAAATATAACTTGTGAAGTTACTCCTCATCATATAGTCCTTTCAGGAAACAATTACAGGGTGAATCCTCCCATAAGAGATGCAGAGGATGTAAATTACCTCGTGGACAGTATAAAAAAAGGCTGGGTAGATGCTATAAGTACGGATCATGCACCTCATATGAAAGAAGATAAGCAAAGAGGTGCAGCTGGGATATCAGGTATAGAGACAGCTTTCAGCTTGTGTTATACAAAGCTTGTTAGGGGAGGTCACATAACTTTAAATAGACTTTCACAGTTGATGTCCAGAAATCCTTCCAGAATATTGAAGGTCCAGAAAGGACTTATAACTCCAGGATATGATGGAGACTTGATTTTGGTAGATTTAAACGTGGATTATATAATAAGAAGCTGTGAATTTAAATCCAAAGGTAAAAATACTCCCTTTGAAGGACGTAGGGTATTTGGTAAAGTGATTAAAACAATAAAAGCAGGAAAGACTGTGTTTGAACAGGAAATTTGATATTTTTGATTCGAGGGGGTTATTTATGATTATAGATGAATTATATGACAGAGTGGAGAAGACGGGAAATGTATGCGTAGGTCTGGATACAGACCTGGAATACATACCTAAAAATATAGTGAAATCCTGTGAAAGTGCAGAGGATGCAGTATTTGAATTCAACAGAAATATAATAGACAGCACTTTTGATGTAGCTGCCTGTTATAAGGTGCAGATTGCCTACTATGAAGCCCTGGGAATTGAGGGTATTAGAGCTTATAGCAGGACTTTGAAATATATAAGGAGCAGGCATGCCATAGTTATTGCCGATATTAAGAGGGGAGACATAGCAAAGACAGCTGAAATGTATGCAAGAGCCCACTTTAATGGAGATTTTGAGAGTGACTTTATCACTCTCAATCCATATATGGGGTTTGACACCATAGAGCCCTATATACCTTATATTGCAGGCAAAAATAAAGGCCTCTTCATACTTATACGAACTTCAAACAGGGGTGCTAGGGATTTACAGTATGTAAATACGGAAAAAAAGAGAAAATTATATGAAATAGTGGGAGAAAAAATAAACAACCTGGGCAAAAGATATCTGGGGAACTGCAGTTACAGCAGTATCGGCGGTGTAATAGGCTGCACTCATCAGGAAGAGGGAGCTCAGCTTAGAAGCAATTTGAATACTACCTTTTTTTTAATACCCGGATACGGAGCACAAGGTGGAAAAGCTGAGGATATTTCAGTTTATCTTAAAAATGGCAACGGCGGCGTGGTGAACTCCTCCAGAGGTATATTACTTGCCTATAAGAACAGGGAAATGGGTGAAAAAAACTATGGAGAATGTGCCAGGGAAGCGTGCATTAAAATGAGAGAAGATATATGGAAATTAAGATAATAATGGAGAGAAATGGAGAAAAAATCTATTGGAAGATAAGTTAAATTATACATGTAAGGAAGTATATGGAAACGCAGAAATAAGCGACAATATATATCAACTTGAAGTCAGCGGTAGTTTCAGGGGAAACCCAGGCCAGTTTTATATGCTGAGATGCTGGGAAAAGGAACCTGTATTGTCAAGGCCCATAAGCATACATGCTTTGGAAAAAAATAAAATAACTTTCCTGTATCGGGTAATAGGGAATGGAACCAAGAAACTGTGCAATTTAAAAAGAGGGGATAAAATTAACCTCCTGGGGCCTTTGGGAAATGGATTCAATATGAAAAAACTGGAGGGAAACATTGCCGTAATAACTGGTGGAATAGGTATTGCTCCAATGTTTTATCTTGTCGTGGATATGATAAATCACAATTTAATCAGCAGTGAAAATCGAAAAAATTTGAAAGTGGATTTGTATGCAGGATTTAAAGATGAAATATATTCTGTAGAAAAATTCAGATCCCTTGTTGATAATGTATATATTACTACAGAATCGGGTAAATATGGGAAAAGAGGTTTTGTCACGGAGGGATTTAAACCGGAATTTTATGATATGGTACTGTGCTGTGGACCTGAAGTCATGATGAAAAAAGTGGCGGAAGGTTGTGTGAGAAAAAAGGTAGCAGTGTATATGTCCATGGAAAGACGTATGGCCTGTGGGATCGGGGCCTGTTTGGGATGTGCCTGTAATACAATTTTTGGAAATAAAAGGGTATGTAAAGATGGTCCTGTTTTTTCAGGCCGGGAGCTGGTATGGTAAGTTGAAACTGTTTATTTTATTTGGAAGGGAGTTTGGTCAATTGCTGGATATATGCGGCGTGAAACTTAAGAATCCTGTAATTGCTGCATCGGGAACTTTTGGATTTGGAGAGGAATACAATGCTATCTACGATGTGTCAAAATTGGGGGCAATATGTTCAAAAGGCATTACACTGAATAAAAGGGAGGGAAATTACGGCACTAGGATTTTCGAAACTACAGGGGGTATATTAAACAGTGTGGGACTTCAAAACCCAGGTGTTGATCATTTTATAGAAATTGAGCTGCCTGAGATGAAAAGATTTGACACAGTTGTAATAGCCAATCTGGGGGGAAGTACTTTGAAGGAATATATTGAGGCCGTGGAAAAGCTGAGTGATTCAGATGTGGATATTGTAGAACTCAATATATCATGCCCCAATGTGAAAAACGGCGGTATGGCTTTTGGTATAAAATCCCGGGTGGCCAATGAAGTAGTAAAAGCGGTCAGAGAAAAATGCAGTAAACCTCTTATGGTAAAATTGTCGCCCAATGCAGAAGATATTGTGGATATGGCCTTAAATTGCTGTGAAGCAGGGGCAGACAGTATATCTCTTGTAAATACCTTTAAGGCCATGGCTGTAGATGTAAGAAATAAGAAAGCGGTATTTGATAATATTACTGCTGGGCTTTCAGGACCTGCAATAAAGCCCATAGCTCTTAGAATGGTGTATGAGGTTTCAAAGGCAGTAAATGTTCCTGTAGTTGGGATAGGTGGAATATGCAGTTGGGAGGATGCGGTGGAATTTATCATGGCAGGTGCCAGTGCGATTCAAGTTGGAACTGCAAATTTCATTAAGCCTGACATATGTCTGGATATAATAGAGGGGCTTGAAAAATATGCGGCAGAGGAAAAAATAGAGGATTTAGAAGAAATAAGAGGAATAATCTAGGAGGAAAATTATGAGCAATTTAGTTATAGATAATTTGAAAGAATCCGGGGCACTTTTAGAGGGACATTTTTTACTTTCTTCAGGGAGGCACAGCAATAGATACTGTCAGTGTGCTAAACTTTTGCAATATCCGGATAGGGCGGAAAAAGTATTGGCAGTTGTTGTACAAAAGTTGAAGGGTGTCTATTTTGACAAAATAGTAGGGCCTGCAATGGGTGGAATAATAGTTTCCTATGAGCTTGCAAGACAGACTGGAAAACCCGGGATATTTGCAGAAAGACAAAATGGAGATATGACTATAAGAAGAGGTTTTGAGATAAATCCGGGAGAGAAGATCTTGATTTCCGAAGATGTGGTGACTACGGGGAAGTCTTCACTGGAAGTTGCCAGAGTTGTAGATAATTTGGGAGGTAAGGTTATAGGTATATGCTGTATAGTTGACAGGAGAGCAAAAGATATAGATATACCCTATCCTGTATATAGTGCAGTAAAGTTAGACATAAGCACTTATGATGTAGAAGATTGTCCTATGTGTAAGGATGGAATGGAATATGTGAAGCCCGGGAGTAGAGTGTTTAAATCGAGTAATTCTTAAGCTCAGTTAAGTCTATTTAAATAAATTAAGTAGGGCTTAGCTTTATCCGAACGCTAACATTGCTAATACTCCCAACTTCTTAAAGCTTACGATAAGCACTGCTACGCGCCTGGATAAGTTCTGCTAAGGTTCAGCTGGAGAAAAGTATTTCTTATAGGCAAACTCCATCTGAACCCAAGAATCACTTGATAAATAAAGTGGATGCAATAGATTAAATATATCTGGAAAGGTTCACAAAAAATTAGTACTATTTCTTAGGATTTTGAGTTATAATAAATAACGAGTATTTATGTATTATAGATAAAAAATTAGAATGGTTTTTTTATCTATGATGATTGGTTAAGTTTATAATTTTAATACTGAGTATAGGAGGAATTTTTGAGTGGTTAAGCCAAGTATTTTTAGCAAAGAATATGAGAAGAAAATGCGACGACGCAAGAGAAATTTGATTATACTTGTGATAGCGTGTTTATTAATAATAGCTTTAGCTGTAATTTATATAAGAGGGGCATTTAAAGCCGCAGTAAAGGAAACAAATAAAGTAAAAAGTAATATTTCTGCTGAAAATAAACAGGTAAAGGACAGTAGCCATGGTGCAAAGGTATCTTCGACAGATCAGAAATCCAAATCAGTAAAAAAAGAAGAAAATTATAAAATAAAATTGAGTGATGGCAAGAGTGTAAATTTGGCATACGAAGGTAAGGGCAGCGATAGAAAATTTAAAAGTGTCACTCCTGGAAATGGAAATTATGATATAAGTCCCTCTGCTAAAAATATAGTGCTATTTGACAGCAAATCTCAAAGTATACTTCTAGTAGATATAAATGGCAATAAACAGGATATAACAAATCCTAAATATGTATCTACTAACGGCAGTGTGATAGAAAAAAATGCCCAAATATCCAGCAATCCATCTTATATATGGTGTTTATCACCGAAATTTTTGGACGACAATAATATCGCATATATAAGTCAACTACCATGGATAGGTAAGACCTCAAAATATGTGTGGATAGAGAATATACAGAATAAAAGTCACATTATGGTTCAAGGTATACAGGGAGAAAATATAAAATTTCAGAGATTAACCGAGAAGGGACTTACAGTGATCGAAGATGGCGCAACTGTTTATGTAAATGCAGCAGGTTCTGTTACCCAGTAGGTGGGGTATGTACCTTGCTGACTGGGTATTCTTGTAGTACAGTGGACAATAATAACTAGCTTGTTAATTTAGGAGGTATTATGGATATAGGATTGTCATCTGCCAGTTTTTATCCATATGTAAATACGGAAGACAGTATAACTATAATGAGAAATTTAGGATTTAAATTGGGAGAGATATTTTTAAACAGCGATAGTGAGTATGAAGAAAGTTTTGGAAAGTTGCTTTTGGAACAAAAGTTAAAAAATGATTTTGTTATCAATTCAGTTCATGCATTTTCTTCTTCTTTTGAACCCTATTTATTTGATGAGTATAAAAGAAGAAGGGATGATGCTTTTTTAAAATTTGAAAAAGTTTGTAAATTAGCAAAATTGCTGGGAGCTAAATGCTATACTTTTCACGGTATGAAGTATAGAAAATTACAAGAGGTTCACAGCAGTTTTATTTTTGACATTTATAATAAGTTGACATACGCAGCAGGAAAACAGGGTATAAAATTATGCCAGGAGAATGTTTTCTGGTGTTTATCCAGCAATACTGATTTTTTGTATGAGCTTAAGGAAAAATGCAGTAATCCCATATATTTTACTCTGGATATAAAACAGGCTTATAGAGCGGGCAGGACACCTGAAGAATATATAGACGTCATGGGAAGTGCTATGGAAAATCTTCATCTAAATGACAGAGACGATAAAAATTCCTGCCTTCTTCCGGGAAAAGGAGATGTGGATTATAAAAAAATACTTTGTAAGTTAAAGGAAATAGGATATAATAAAGTGGGTATAATTGAAGTATATAGTGATAATTATAAAGATTATTGTCAGCTGAAAGAGTCCCAAAACTATATCTGGAATATTATTTGCAGTCAAAAACTATGAAATTTGTTTGCTTAATATGAAATTATAATACGAATATTATAATTTTAGTGGTAAAATATATAATATAAATGTACAAATTAATAATTTATTCTTAATATTGAAATTAAATTATTGTCAATGAGTAAAAGTGGAAAGTATAATATATAAATGTGAATGGATTT
>NZ_FXYI02000124.1:0-10880 GCF_900184915.1 Clostridium sp. HV4-5-A1G
AAAATATATTCTTAGTTTACTATTTTATTCTATAAAATGATCAAATTTGTTTTCAATTATTTTTTTACTATTATAGCCATCAATTTAATAATGATATAGTTTGAAAAGACTGTTAGAATATAGACAAGCCTAAATTCCCAAAAATATTGATTAAGGAGCTGATCAGCATAAGTTATTAGTTGTAATTTCTAAAATCACTTTTAACAGCACTTCAATTGAAAAGTGAACTAAAAAATACAATATAACAAAATTTAGGAGGATTTAAAATGTTAAAAATCAAGCATAAAATATTTTCATCTTTAATAGTTGCAGCACCATTATTAGTAAACGCTGGGGTGGCTACAACAGTTCACGCCAGTCCTGTAAACAATAATTCCTGTAAAAATTACGAAACAGTCTGTAAATCAGCAGATTCAAATAATTGTGTAACTATCGATGGCGTAAAATATGATTGTTCAAAACTTATTCAATCCATCTGCTCAGGTGTTGATTCAACATCATATAATTGTACAAAATAGTATATTTAAAAATACATTCATATTAAGATAGAACTCCAACTCATGAAGTTGGAGTTCTATCCTTTTTTCGCATATTCTTTCACAATGTCCTATTAAACACATATGCCTTAATTCACTCTAAAATATTATTATTTTGACCTTCTATATCCTGCAGCTTGTGCCTCTTCTTCCGTATTAAACCATGCTTCAGGATTGGTTTTGTCATAATAACTATCTCCTGGCATATGATATATTTTTTCACCCTTTGAATTGATATTGCCCTTTATGGATCCGTGGTCAGAAGAATCACTGTCTTTTACACTTGAGCTCCTCTCTGATGAAATACTTTTACCTTTTGTATCCCCTACACTGTCTCCCCGTGTAGTCCCACCGGAATTTACAGACCACAGACCCCTGTCGTTTTCTCTGGCTTCCCTGCAAAATTTTCTAAAGTAATCTGCATATTTTACATTGGGCTGAATGGTCATCTGCTGCGCATATCCATTCACAGCCAGTATAGCATTAAACATTTTATTTCTAATCTCACTTTCATTTATTTTCTCCGGCTGAGACAGCCATACATACCTTAAAAGTCTTCCATATTTATCCGTATCCCCTGCATCCTTTTCCAAATATACGGTTTTCCCTAAAAGATTTGATTTTGTATAGCTGCTTGCCTCTTCACCATACTGCTCATGCTTAGTTGTGCTCTCAGGAGTATTGACACCTATAAGTCTTACTTTTGCATTTTGCCCGCTCTCCAACCTCACATATACCGTATCTCCATCTATATGCCTGCTCACCACTGCTTTTTCCAGCTGCACCGAAGTCTTGGATTCATAGCTTGTACTATTGTGATCATCACTGTCCCCAGAAACAAGTACTTGCCTGGATTTATCCTCATTTTTGTTATCACTGCTGAAATCCGAACATCCTACTGCTGAAAACAATATAATTGCAATAACACAAATACTTAAAAATTTTTCTACAATTTTTTCGTTTTTCATTTTATTATCACCATCTTTCAGCAATTTTTACGCAACCATAATGATTATACCACATTTGTCATCAACTCATGTTATAATAATAGGGCAAAGGATGTGTAATAATGAATCTATTGACTGCAGAAAATATATGTAAAAACTACAGTGAAAAAATACTGCTTGAAAATATATGTCTTGGAATAAATGAGGGGGACAAAATAGGTATAATAGGTGCCAACGGCACGGGTAAATCCACTCTTTTAAAAATTCTTTCCGGATTTGAAATACCTGACAGGGGCAGAATTATAAGGGCAAATAAATGTGACCTGGGTTACCTTCCTCAAAATTGCGATTTCAGCAGCAGTGATGCCACAGTACTGGAACAGATTTTCAGAGGAAATTCCTCGGTAATGAAACTTTTAAGAAAATACAGGGCCGTCCTGGGTCTAATTAAAAAAGATCCGGACAATACAGAGCTTCAAAACAGTATCTTTGATCTCAACTCCAAAATGGAGTCAGAAAATGCCTGGGGGATTGAAAACAAGGCCAAAACCATACTTACAAAATTGGGTATTGTTGATTTTGACGCAAAAGTATCCACACTTTCAGGAGGGCAAAAAAAGAGAATAGCTCTGGCTTCCACGCTCATAACTCCTTCAAATATCTTGATACTTGATGAACCTACAAATCACCTTGATGATGAAACCATAGAATGGCTGGAAGATCTTTTGGATAAATTTAATGGTGCACTTGTCATGGTGACCCATGACAGATTTTTTCTGGACAAAATCACGAACAGGATATTTGAACTTAGCCATGGAAATTTATACAGCTATACGGGAAATTACAGCACCTTTCTGGAGAAAAAGGCAGAGAGACTGGAAAGGGAAAATGCAGATGACAGAAAGAGAAAAAGCCTTATTAAAAAGGAACTTGCCTGGATAAGGAGAGGTGCGAAAGCAAGGAGTACAAAGCAAAAAGCAAGGATAGAAAGATTTGAAAATCTAACATCAGAGAAACATATAACATCAGATCCAAAACTGGACATAGACATCAAAAGTTCGAGGATAGGCAAAAAAGTGATAAACATAGATAATATAAGCAAGAGTTTCGGAGATAAAATAATTGTCAAGAATTTTTCATATAATATACTGAATAATGATAGAATAGGTATACTAGGGCCAAACGGCTGCGGTAAATCCACTCTGATGAATATATTGAGTGAAAAGATCTTGCCTGACAGCGGGAGTATAGATATAGGTGAGACAATTAAAATAGGATATTTTTCCCAGGAAATACCCGACATGGATATGAATCAAAGGGTCATCGAGTATATAAAAAATACCTCGGGATATGCCGATACTGAAAGCGGTGAAAAAATAAGTGCTTCGGCGATACTGGAAAAATTTCTCTTTGAACCTTCGGTTCAGTGGACTCCTCTTGGGAAACTTTCCGGCGGGGAGAGAAGACGTATCTATCTTTTAAAAGTGCTCATGGAATATCCCAATCTGCTTCTTCTAGACGAACCCACAAACGATCTTGATATAGAAACCCTGACTATTTTGGAGGACTACCTTCAGAATTTCAAAGGAGCTGTTGTGTCCGTATCCCACGATAGATATTTCCTCGATAAAATAGTCAACAAGCTGTTTGTTTTCGAAGGTCACGGCAGGATCTCCCAGTATACCAGCAGCTATTCCTATTTTCGCCAGATGCAGAGAAAAAAGCAAAATGAAATTTCAGGTGGAAATATTAAAGAAAATAAGGCGAAAAAAATTCACACCCATACTCGAGAAAAGAAGTTAAAGTTTACCTATAAAGAGCAACTGGAATTCAATGAAATAGACGGCATAATCGAAAATCTGGAAAATGCCATATCTGAAAAAGAACGGGAAATGGAGGAGGCATCTTCTGATTATATATTTCTCGAAAAACTCACAGCTGAAAAAGAGGCTTTGAAAAAAGAGCTGGATAAAAAAATTGACAGGTGGACTTATCTAAATGAACTCAATGAAAAAATTCAGGAAAGCAAAACACATGGGGTATATCAATACCCCCATTAGTACTTCAAAAACGTGATCCTAAAAGTAGTTCCTGCTCCAAGTTTGCTCTGAACGTTTATAATTCCATCATGGGCTTCCAATATAGATTTTGAAAGTGCCAGACCTATTCCTATGGAATCACTGCTTTTTGAGGTTCTGGCTTTATAAAATCTCTTGAATATGTTGGGAAGATCTTTTTCACCTATGCCCTCCCCATTATCCGATATGGTGATTCTCTTATAAATTGGATTTTCCATCACACATACATCTACTTTACCTCCTCTTTGAGTATGTTCTACACAGTTTTTAACTATATTTATAAGAGCCTCACAAAGCCAGTGTCTGTCATGGTAAAATACTATTTCTCCCTCTTCATGGAATTTCACCTGTACACCTGCCGATACTATTTTCTCTTCAAGAGCCTCTATAGAATATTTTATTGTTTCGTTCAGACTCTGCCCCTTCATATGAAATTCTATTGCCCTAGCATCAAGCCTTGCCAGTTTCAATATGCTCTTAATAAGCCAGTTCATCCTGTAAAGCTGGTTCCTGCTGCTTATGAGGAAGTTTCTCGACTGCTCTTTTGAAAGCTGTTTGTTAAGCAAAATATCATTGTAAACTATCATAGAAGAAAGAGGTGTCTTAAGCTGGTGGGATATATCAGACAGAAGTTCAACCAAAAATTGTTTCTCTTTTTTAAGCTCATTCAGATTATTTCTTATAATTTCCCTCATTGAATTGAATGAAACGGAAAGTTTTGAAAAATCCCCTTCTCTATCTTCACCTATTGATATGTCATAATCCCCTTCCACTATTTTCTTTGCACCAAAATTTAACCTTCTTATTCTCTCATAAAAATATCCATACTGAATATAGTTAAGCAAAAAAAATATAATCAGCATACTTATAAATATCAGGATTATATTTAAATTTTCCCTGAGTGCAGATTTATTAATATATGGGAAAAGTTCATTTTCCAATTTTTCGCTTAACCCATATTGTTCTAATATATGTTTCCCCTTTTGAGCCTCTTCTTCATCCGCCCCAGCTGTAATAACAGGTATTATTTCCCTGGCAATTTCAGGATTATTCCTGTATATCCTTTCGGTTACGGCTCCAAAAGTTAGTACATAATCCTGCTTGAGATTATAATGATACATTTTTAAATTTAAAAGCACAGCCGTCATAAAAAACACATTTAAAATCAAGAGAATTGTCGTACTTCTCCTGAGCTCGGGATTTATAAAATATCTTCTCATATCAATTACTCCTTGTTGACCTTTTTATTCCATATATAACCCATACCTCTCTGTGTAACTATATACTGGGGTTCCCTTGGATTATCTTCTATTTTTTCTCTTATTCTCCTTATATAGACCGACAGTGTATTCTCGTCAAAAAAGGATTTTTCACCTTCAATAAGGCCGTTTAATATCTCATCCCTCTTCATGAGAACTTCAGGGTTATTTAAAAATATAAGAAGCAGCTTATACTCCTGTGCTGTAAGCATCACCTTTTTGTCTCCCTTTTTCACCAGAGCGCTTGTAGTGTCTACTGTTATATTTCCGCTCTGAAACATGCTGCCTGAAGGTTCCCTTTTATAATTTCTTCTTATTATAGCCTTTATTCTAGACAAAAGCTCTCTCACCCCAAATGGTTTGGTTATATAGTCATCTCCACCAATTTCCAAACCAAGCACAATATTTACTTCCTCGTCAAGAGCAGTCAGAAACACTATGGGAACGTCACTTTTGCTCCTTATGTATTTACACAGATCATACCCGCTTCCATCAGGCAGATTTATATCTAGAATAATAAGATGGAACTCTTTATCCTCCATTATTTTCTTTGTATCTTTAACTGTTGACACTGTTAGGACTTCATATCCTTCATCTTTTAAAGTAAACTCTATTCCCGCTGCAAGGGCACTGTCATCCTCTACCAGCAATAATCTGTACATTGACTTTACCTCACCATCAATATTGAATGTAAAACATAATAATTTTACTGTTCTAAATTAATTATACCATTCAGTGTCATAAATCCAAATGATACCATCAATTACAATCTGGTGATTTGCCGTTTTCGATAGAAAAAATAAAATCATCTATCATAAATTCAAAGCTGTCTTCTACTTCTACATCAGGTTTATGCTGAAAATATCCAAGAAAAGTCAATGATACAAATCCATGCAAAATACTTCTTAATTCACGACTTTTATGGACTAAAATCACCCTATCATCTATATAAAAATTTAAAATGCTTTTAATAATGCTCATGGTTTCTCTTGCCATACAATTTATTTCTTTATTTTTCGTGCTGGGAATATTCATGAAAAGTTTATAAGCCTCCCTGTTTTCAAAAGCAAAATCCCGATAAATATGGGCAAATTGCCTGATTGCATCCTCTCCACTTTTACCTACCAGTCCCTGCATTAATTTAAAATTCAATATGCGAATAACATATACTGTCATCTCTGTTTTAAGAGCATCCATATTATCAAAATGATTATATAAAGATGGATATTTTATATGCAGTTTATCTGCAATTTTTTGAAAAGTAACTCTATCAAAGCCGATCTCCTCAGCCAATGCAAAAGCAGCCTTAATTATCTTTTCGCCAGTTAGGTTCCTTTTTTGCATAAATATCTCTCCCCATACGTTTATTTATCCGAACGCTACCATTGCTAATACTCCAACTTCTTAAAATCGGAGATAGATACTTGTTACACGTCTGGATAAGCATAGTTTAGCATTACTATGAAGGTTTATCAACTTTAAACTATACTACTATTTGATAAATTATAAATTATAGTTTATTATTATATCATATAGTACGAAAAGAAAGGGTAATATTTATATGGAATTGTGGAAAAAAAATCTGGTTGTCTGCTGGTTTGGAATGTTTGTGACAGGTATAGGAATGAGTCAAATTGCTCCTGTATTACCTCTATATATAGGAAATTTGGGTATTTACAATACCTCTTTAATTGAACAGTTTTCAGGAATTGCATTTGGTGCTACTTTTATAATATCAGCTATTTTTTCACCAATCTGGGGTCATGCTGCCGATAAATTCGGTCGAAAACCAATGCTCCTTCGCGCAAGTCTCGGCATGGCAATAGTTATAGGAAGCATGGGATTTGTGCATAATGTATATGAACTTATAGGATTGAGGCTGCTGCAAGGCGTTATAACTGGTTATAGTACGGCTTGCACTACATTGATTGCAACTCAGACGGACAATGAACATGCAGGTTGGGCTCTAGGTACACTTTCAACGGCGAATATAGCAGGTTCCTTACTTGGACCGGTAATCGGCGGTTTCATAGAAGAAAACTTTGGCCCTAAAAATGTATTTTTTATAACAGGTGCACTACTTCTGATTGCATTCATTATAACGGCTTTATTTGTAAAGGAATCTTTCACCCGTCAAAATAATAAAATATTGAAGATCAAGGAAGTATGGGACAGCATACCCTACAAAAATTTAACTGCTATAATGTTTGTGACATCTTTTATATTAACTATGTCGTTATATTCTGCTGAGCCAATTATAACGATATATGTCACTCAATTATCCCATAATATGAATCATGTGGCATTGATTGCCGGAATGGCATTTTCAGCCTCAGGTCTTGCAAATATAATCGCTGCCCCAAGGCTTGGAAAACTTTCAGATAAAATTGGAACCCATAAGATCATGTTGACATCACTTATAGCCGCTGGATTGATTTTCATACCACAGGCATTTGTAAAAGATCCCTGGCAGCTTATGGGACTCAGGTTTTTACTTGGATTGGTAATGGGAGGGCTTAATCCTTCTGTAAATGTAATGATCAAAAAAATCACTCCAGACTTTCTCACTGGTAGAATTTTCGGATTTAATATTTCTGCCCAATACCTGGGAGTGTTTGGAGGTTCGATTTTAGGAGGACAAGTATCTGCCTGTTTAGGCATCAGATATGTATTTTTCATTACAGGAACATTGCTTTTAATAAATGCCCTATGGGTTTATTTAAAAGTGTATAAAAGGCTCATTCCAACTTAAATAATAACATTTTTAGGAATAAAAAATGGACATTTATTTATCTTATCCTCATATATGTCAGCTTCTATTCCAAAAACTTTTCTTAGCAATTCCTTTTTTATTATTTTATACGGCATTCCCATGTCCCACAGCTTACCATCCTTTATAACAACAATTGTATCTGAATATCTTGCAGCTTGGTTCAAATCATGCAGAACCATGATCACAGTTAAGCCCAGTGTCTCGTTTAATTCCTTTATTAATTCCAGAATTTCCATCTGATAGGATATATCAAGAAATGTAGTGGGTTCATCCAGCAAAAGTACTTCAGGCCTCTGAGCCAGACACATGGCCAGCCACGCTCTCTGCTCTTCTCCTCCGGACAAGGTTGTAACAAACCTCTGTCTCAAGGGGACAAGTCCGGTTTTCTCCAGTGCCCAATCTATTATATCCATATCTTCTCTGTCAAGTCTTCTTCTGAATTTCAAATGCGGATATCTGCCGTAGGACACCAGTTCTTCCACAGATATATCTGAGGCTATGTTTTTCATCTGCGGAAGTATGGACAACTTCTGTGCAACGGCCCTGGTATTCATATTTCTGATATCAGTTCCATCTAAATATACATTACCTCCTGCAGGTTTTAAACATCTGCCTACAGCCTTAATTAAAGTTGATTTTCCGGAGCCATTGGGCCCTATAATTGTAACTATTTCTCCAGAATGTATATCAAAACTGATGTCTTTTACAACTATCTTATTTCCATAATTCACTTTTAGATTTTCAACTTTCAATTCCATATCAATACCCTCTCTTTCTTCTAAGCAAATACAGAAAAAAAGGAGCTCCCAGAGCTGACATTATAATTCCCACAGGTATCTCCATAGGTGCAAACATCACTCTCGCAAGGGTGTCACACAGCATGACCATAGCAGCCCCTGTAAAAATAACCGATGGAAGCAAATATCTGTAATCCGAACCAATAAACAGCCTCGTCATATGCGGTACTATAAGTCCTACAAATCCAAGAAGGCCTACAACACTTACTGCACTTCCGGCCAGCAGGGAGGAGATCACGATAAAGACAAACCTGGTTCTTTCTACATTCAATCCAAGACTTGTAGCTACTTCATCCCCCATCATCAATATGTTCAATTTGTTGGGCATCAGTAAAAGTAGAATAATACCCACAGAGGCATAGGGAAATAAGGTATTTACCTGCTTCCATGTAGTTGACGAAAGCCCTCCTACCATAAACCCTATAATTCCCGCCACTTTGTTTGGATAAAATGTCATAAGTGCATTTGTCCCTGCTCCCAACAGAGAAGAGACGGCAACTCCGGCTAATATCAGTCTTGTTGGTGCTACTCCTTCTCTCCAGGCTAAAAAATATATAAAAAGAGTAGCCATCAGTGCACCTGCAAATGCCCCCAAAGGTGCCAGATGATAAAAATCCGGAAAAAGTATGAGAATTATCAGTGTCATAAGTCCTGCTCCGGAGGAAACTCCTATAATATTCGGTCCCGCCAATGGATTTCTCATAACACCCTGCAGTATGGATCCCGACAGTGCAAGGCAGGTTCCAACAAGAGCAGCCACTATGGTTCTGGGCAGTCTGACATTCCATATTATCTGATAATTTACTGTGGATTTTTCAAAGAATACCGCATTCACTATTTCTTTGGGACCTATATTTACGGCTCCATTCCCTACACTTACAAAAAAACTGATAATAGATACAACTATAAAAATCAATAAAATAAATCTTTTTCCAATCCTTTGAGTTGTTATATTGCCCTTAACCATTTTCTATTCTCCTCAGTATTAATTGTTCCAGTCAAAAAGCCTTATATCCTTCATATCAAAACTGCGGGCTTTTTTAATTTGTTTTGTTGAATACATGGGGATAAAGTATCTTTGCCAATCCTTCATAAGCTTCGGCATACCTTGCATTTGGCTTGTACAAATATAAATCTTTAGGAAGAATTATATACCTTTTGTTCTTCACAGCAGAAAGAGAATTCCATGCCGGATTATCCTCCACATCTTCCTTTAGCTTTTCCATTATCTTTTCTTTGTCACTTCCCATAGTCTGTACAAATATAAAATCCGGATTCTCCTGTATTATCTTTTCCATGCTAAATACCTTTGCCTCAGATGAATTTGCCTCTGCATCCGATATGTTCACTGTATGCAGATCTTTAAGCATTTCCCCCAACATTGAATGGGAGTTTCTGACTGTAATATCTTTGGCCGTGGCAAATATTATTAAAACCTTATATTTTTTATCCTTTGGAGTTTCTGTTATTATTTTATCTACATTTTTCTTTACCTCATCAATATGTTCTTTATACAAATCCTCTCTTCCGGTAATTCCACTAAAAAGTCTCAGTGTCATATAATAATCCTTTAAATAGGTATTAGCTAAAGCGATAACTTGAATATTATTTTGTTCCAACACCGGTACCATTGCTGCCTGATTTTTGAACTCGTCAGTTGCTATGACCAAATCCGGCTTCAGTGCCAATATCTTCTCCAAACTTGGAGACCCTGGAGTTCCAACAACCTGGGCAGATTCGGCATTTTTAACAGGCTTTTCTTCAGCTTCTTGAACTCTTCCTATTACTTTTCCACCGCAGCTGTCCCAAATATCAAGATAAGAATTATACAGGCAGACAACTCTTTTGGGATTCTTTTTTATAGTTACTTTTTTCCCTCTGGCATCTGTAAATACTACACTGGTTTTATTAAGTGTCACGCCATATTCAGACGCCGATTTAATTTTTTTCTGTTCCGTATCGACTTGATTGCTGCTGCCATTTTCACTATTAACACTTTTGCCGCATCCGGCAAATACAGATGTAACCATTACAATAACCAATACCAATAAAAATATTTTTGTCTTTTTCATATTCCATTCCTCTCTTCCTATTGACTTTTGATAGCTGGTGTTATCTAGTTTTCCTTGATGCCTTCTTGTCAGAATCTTGCTGCAATCCAAAGCAAAAAACCATAGCCTTTTCTGCTATGGTTATATACAAACAAAATTCATATATAAACAACCACTTCCCTCCGAAGGCTTATTTATCAAAAAATTTACAGGCAGGTCTCCTGGCTCATAGTTCATTTTAATCTCAATACCTTCCCGGAAAAATATTTCCAGTGGCAAATATATATGATTTCATCCCTATTTACAGTAGCGGGGGCTGCAGCGGATTTTTACCGCTTTCCCTATTAATTTTTTAAAACCTGTAACTTTTAACCTTTTTAATTGTAAAAAATCATCTCTTTAAATATCTATTAATATTTTTAATTATAACACATATATC
>NZ_FXYI02000125.1:0-10800 GCF_900184915.1 Clostridium sp. HV4-5-A1G
AAGCAAGCTGGAGTGAATTCAGAAGAATGCTGGAATACAAGGCTGGATGGTATGGCAGAAAAATAATAGTGGCACCCAGTAATTATGCAAGTAGTCAATTATGTTCAGTTTGTGGATATAAGAATAGAGAAGTAAAAAATCTTGCACTCAGGGAATGGATCTGTCCTAAATGTGACACACACCATGACAGGGATATAAACGCCAGTAAAAATCTGCTGAAATTAGCCATATAATTTTGGTAATACACTGAGGTTGGTTCGACCTTTAGAGCTTAGGTAAACTTGTTCCATTAGGAATATTGACTAAGAAGCCATCCACTTCTATAAGTGGTGGTAGTTCACGAGGGAAGAAAACAAATGAAAATAAAAGTTTATACGCTTAATGCGTTTGCCAAAACAAATACAGGTGGTAATCCTGCGGGAGTTGTTTTAAATGCGGATTCTCTGCTGTCAGAACATATGCAGCGGATTGCAAAAAAGGTTGGCTTTTCAGAAACTGCATTTGTAAAGAAGTCCAATAATGCTGATTTTAAAGTTGAATTTTTTACACCTAACAAGGAAGTAAATTTATGTGGACATGCAACTATTGCAACTTTTTGTTTACTTGCAGATAAAGGTATTATTGATGCTGGCAGATATACTCAGGAAACAAAAGCCGGTATTTTAGAAATAGAATATAGAAAAAATAATAGAATCTATATGGAGCAATGTAAGCCCATATTTCACAAAATATTGGATAAAAAATATATAGCTGATACTCTAAATATTAGCCAGAATAAAATTATGGATGATATTCCAATCCAAATTGTATCTACTGGATTAAAAGATATTTTAATCCCCATTAAATCATTAGGGGATTTATGCAGTATAAGGCCTGATTTTGATAAGATTTCATATGTTTGCAAAAAAGAGAATTGTGTTGGGTATCATCTTTTTACGTTGGAAACAAAGCAGGATTCCACTGCTCATTGCAGAAATTTTGCACCTTTTTATAATATCAATGAAGAATCTGCCACAGGAACATCTACAGGTGCATTGAGCTGCTATTTATATAGATATGGAATTATATCACAAAATCATATGAAAGATTTAGTTTTTGAACAAGGTTATTGTATGAATAGGCCTTCTGAGATTTTAGCCAGTGTAATTATCAGCAATGGAAAGATCAATGAAGTTAAAGTAGGAGGAAATGCCTTGAATATTGAAGAAAGGGAAATTGAAATATTGTAGAGCGTGTCTGCATAAAATTTTCAAAATGAGGTTTATAATTTATGAAGATAGATAGGCTGCTGGCAATTGTGGTGATGCTTTTGAACAGGGATAAGATATCTGCGGCAAAACTGGCCGAAAAGTTTGAGGTTTCTGTAAGGACCATATACAGGGATATGGAGACAATCAATATGTCGGGAATTCCAATAGCTTCAAACCAGGGAAACAATGGAGGATTTCGTATTTTAGACAATTATAAAATAAATCACCGGTTTCTGACACTGGAAGATATGATGTCCATAGTGGGGGCTTTGAAAAATATAAATGGAGTTCTTGATGACAAAAATGTGGAAATGGCTATGGAAAAAATTAAAAGCATAATACCCGACAATAAAAAAAGCACATTTGATCTGTACTTTAAACAGATATTTGTAGACACACTTCCCTGGGGATTTAAGAAATCCGAAAAGGAAAATATCAAATATAGAACAATATTTAGAGCATTGAAGGAAAACAGATGCATAAGCTTCAACTACAGAAATTCCAAAGGAGAATATATCTTTAGAAAGGTGGAGCCTGTTACTCTTGTGTTTAAAGGATTTTCCTGGTATATCTTTTCTTTTTGCACATTGAGAAAAGACTACAGGATATTTAAATTGTCAAGAATGGATGGACTGGAGATTCTGGATGAAAAAATCTGTAAGTCCAGGATTTCCTATGGAGAATACATAAAGACTCAGGTTCTTCAGAAGGTTCCTGTAAAAATTTCACTGAAATTTTCAGAAAAAATCAGGTACAGAATACAGGATTACTTTGATGAAGATGAAATTACATTTCTTGAAGACGGCAGTATCATAGTAAATACTGAAGTTGTGGAGGACAGCTGGATCTATTCAATGATACTAAGCTACGGCGAATACGTGGAAGTGTTGGAACCCCGGCATATAAGGGAGATTATAAAGAAAAAGTGCAAAAATATAATTGATATATATTTGAATTCAAACATGACATAATGATGTCAAAGCTCTCCTGTATAATAGTTGTATCAACATATGAAAGGAGAATGTGTTATGGAACAGGAATATTGCCAGAGCTGCGGAATGCCTTTAAGTGAGGAACTTTATGGAACTGATGCCGATAACAGCAGAAATCATGAATACTGTATATATTGTTATGAAAATGGAGCTTTCAAACAGCCAAACATAACAATGGAAGAAATGATTGAAACCTGTGTGCCCTTTATGAAGGAAAAGGGTATGGAGGAAGGTGAAGCAAGATCACTTATGAAAAACTGTCTCCCTCATTTAAAGAGGTGGAAAAAGCTCTGATGGACTTTAAAATAATGGAAAGCTGTTAGATAAAATGATTAAAAAGTTGAGGATGGCAAGTTCTCAACTTTTTTTATCTTCATTTGCATGCAAAATCTGTCCTGTAACATAGTTGGAATCGCCATATGCCATGAATACACAAGTTGGCGCAAATTTTACCGGCTGATCAGCTCTTTTTTACAGGAGTATCTGTTTTAAGTATTGTGATATAATAGTAAGTAAGCACATGATCAATATTATAACAAGGAGGTACAATATGGGTATTACAGTTAAGAATACCATAAAGAAATTCAAATCAGATATATCTGAACATGTAACTGAAAAATTGTCGGAATTGGATTCTAAATGTTATCTACAGAGAAAGCAGTCTGACTATAAATTCAATATACATCAAAAGGAAAACAAGAAATTGAATTTGCCTACAAGTGATGGAAAACATTGCATGAGGGCTTATGTGTACGGAAATCTTATGTTTTCTGAAAGTAATATTTATTTGTCAAATAAGTGTATAAGCAATTCAGAGGCACTGGAGCATGACAGCTATGGAGCAATTTACAAAAAACAATATGACAAATTTATTGAAAAAATGCAAAACATGCCCAGTGAATATGAGAAACAAAATTTTAGAGAGCAGAACATGATTACAGATGAAGAAGATGACATGGAAGGCATAAAGATTACAGATGAAAATGTTGATGAAATAGTGGACAGTATCCTTGACAATGTACTGCCTCTTTCACCGGAATATATTAAGATATTTTCTGAAATATAAGTACAGCTTATAAGAACTTAAAAATAAATAATAAAATTAGTCATCCAGAATTGGATGCTTTTTTTATTGTATGTCTTTTTCTGAATTTACGTACTTTCATGAGACTTGCACAGGTATTGTCACACCATTTTCGTGTGTGATTTCTGCTTTCGTCATAAAAAATCCATCCGCACTCAGGGTTTTTACAAATTTTTATACGCTTTATATCGTAATTTGTTATCATTTCAACAAAAGACAAAATCACCTTAGATATTATCTGGTTTAAATTGGATTTATCAGGAATGATATTTAAAATGTATCGTTCCTCTTCTTTTTTTAAAACTTTACAAAAAGAAAGGGAAGCAAGGTATTTGTTCATTTCATCTATATCTTTTTGACAAATTGTATTTTTAGTACACAAATCATTTACAGCATGACTCAAAAAATCTCTAAGTTCCAATAGCTTATCGGTTAATTTTCTATCAAATGTACCTACATTAGCCAGATCCCATTTTTCACAAAAGCTTTTAAATAGATCTCTATCCTTTAAAGGATCTTTGAAAATTTTGTGGGTTTTATACCACTGGCTGTTAACAAAATCAATACATAAAAATTTCAAAGTATGTAACCTCCAATCATTATGTTGATCGTTACTTAATGGTATGATATTATTAATTATATCAATGTAACTGCTTTATGTCAAAATAACAGTTACATTGTGAATAATAAAATGGGGGAGTGTTTTAAATATGAGCAGCAATAGTGTCACAAATGACTTTATAAGTCAAATTGAGTCCTATGGATTAAAAACAAGAATTGTTTCTATTGAGCATATTGAAGAAATAAAATCAAATATGGAAAATACAAGGAAAAGCCATATAGACATTAATCTCTGTATAGGAAAATATTTAGATGAATTCAATTATAATACTCTAAAAGTTTCTTTTAAAGCAAGATCAATTATAGTAATAGCAGTTCCACAGCCAGTGTCTAGAATATACTTTACAATAAAAATGAAAAAGAAGCCTGTTATCATGCCGCCAATGTACCTGTTCAATACAAACAGCAAACTTGAAAAAAAGCAGAAAAAAGTAATTGAAGTGACTTCAATTGTTGAAAGGGTACTTTGCAGTATAAATTTTAGAGCGGTAAAAATCAATCTTCCCTGCAAGCTTTTGGCAGTAGGAAGTGGATTGGGCTCGTACGGTAGAAATAATATATGCTATATAGATGATGAAAGCAGTTTTTATTGGATTGGTGTATACATATCAGATATGCCCTGTGAAAATAATACCTGGCAGGAAAATAAAATTATGGATGCATGTAAGGATTGCAATCTGTGTCTGAAAAATTGTCCTGGAGGAGCGATAGCAAATGACAGATTCCCAATACATGCGGATAAATGTATTACCCTGTATAACGAAAATGAAGGGGGTTTTCCAAAATGGATGAATTCAAGCTGTCATAATTCACTGATAGGCTGCATGAGATGCCAGAGTGTTTGTCCTGTTAATAGAAAACATGTCTATAATATAGAAGATATTGCGGAATTTGATTCTTGCGAGACTGAAATGATATTGGCAGGAACCCAATTAGATAAACTACCTGAAACAACTTATAGAAAATTGGATACAATCAACTTTGTAGAAGATTATAATTTGCTTGCCCGCAATTTAAAGATATTGATAAGTAAATAAATTCTCATTTTATGACATGAAGTGTTTAATGATTAAATCCATTTTTTGATTTAATGCGCCCAGCCTGGAAGGTAATTATGTATAAATATTATTCATAATCAAAGTAAATCTGAATATATTTTAATAGTAAAATATATTCAGATTTGGGGAGATGATTTTCATGCATGATACCATATTACTGAGTAAAATATCACAGAGCTTAAATAGTTGTTGTAAAGAATTGAAAATTTCAAAGATAAATAAAATGTCTGTTATTGTAAATAAAGATAGCTACATTGATGATAATAATCTACTTCAATATCTTAAGAACTTTAATGAAAATTTAATAGATAATTGCACAGAAATAAGCATTGAAATTGGAGACTTGCCAGATCAAACTGCTATAATTAAAAACATAGAAGGTGATTTAACTGAATAATGATCACAATAGAAAAGTATGTTTATTTGATAACTTCCCTAGAAAGTGGACATATCCACTTATACAACCAAAATTAATTAGTAAAGTTCAGAATTGTATATTTAACAATATTGCATAGTATTTTTAAAGGAAAATCATGGAACAGTCCCATTGTTCAGGAGGATTGTTCCATAAAAAGCTATTCCAATACATATTGTGCAAGTACACTTTGAACTTCGTATATGTTTAGGCTTTTGTTGAACTGTTTCTGTACAGGCTCTGGATTTCCGGATATCCATATTTTAAGTTCGGCATCCAGATCAAAATGTCCTGAGGTCTCAATGCTGAAGTGAGTGATATTTTTATATGGAATTGAATGATATTCTACTTTTTTCCCGGTTACTCCCTGCTTATCCATCAGTATAAGTCTCTTATCAGTAAAAATAAACATGTCACGGATCAATTTGTTAGCTTTTTCAACACTTTCTGAAGCTGTAAGTATATTATCAAATTCCTTTTGCACCTCTTTAACGTCAATTTCTGAGGCATTTCCCATCATTCCATCGAATAATCCCATTTATTCTCCTCCAATAATTATAGTGTATTTATCTAATAATAATTCTACATAACTATGAAAAAATCCTTTTGGATTGATCAGAACACTATGGTATAATTTAAATAATATTTTCTAAAAACAGAATAATTTATATTTTGAGAGGTGGATAATGAAAACTGTAGTGATATATAAATCAAAAACAGGTTTTACCAGGAAATATGCCGATTGGATTGCGGAAGAACTGTCTGCTGATATTTTTGAATTTGAGAAGGTCACTGCTGATATGCTGGCAGATTACAATACTGTTATCTACGGTGGAGGATTATATGCTGTCAGCATCAACGGAATAAAGTTTATATTGGAAAATTTAGACAAATTCAAGGACAAGAGGATAATTGTATTTGCAACCGGTGCATCTCCGGCAAGGGAAGAAACGGCGGATGAGATAAGAAATAAAAATTTCACCCCGGAGCAGCAAAAACGCATACATTTCTTTTATATGAGAGGCGGCTTTGATTATAGTAAATTGAAGACTTTTGACAGAATGCTTATGACACTGCTGAAATGGAAGATAAAAGGGAAAAAAGAATTGACGGAGGATGAAAAAGGTATGCTTGCCATTTATGACAAGCCAGTGGATTTTACGAGAAAAGATAATATAAACAAGGTAGTTGACTGTGTGAGAAAACAGTGAACTACCTTCTGTTTATTTAATCCAATATCAATAGATCCGTAGAAGTGGCAATTTTTAGCCGAGTCAGTTAAAATCCACCGGCGCCTCCGCCTCCGGAACTGCCGGAACTACCTGAACTTGAACTGCCTGAAATAGAACTTGAACTTCCAGAAGAACCAGTTCCAAAGGAATCGTATATATAGTAGTTGAATTGTTCACTTTTGTTCAAATTCATGCTGTCAAAGAGGAGGTAATAGTATATCCAGCCCATATTCTGCGAAGGATTGTGGAAGGATGATCTGAGCTTTGACATATTGTTTCTCTCCATATTTAGTGCTTCCGCATAGGGAATGTAGGATTCTATATAATCTGTACTGGTATTATAAGTAAAATCTGAATTTTTAATGTAGTTTTTAAATTTTATCCATTTATTGTATTGAGACTGCCCGTAGGGACTTCTTTTAATACAATAGTATATACCGCAGATCATCACGAAGATCGATACAAGCAAGCTGAATACTCCAAAATAAGCTTTAAAAACAAGAGATACAATAGAAACAATTATGCCTATAACGGAAAACAGGATTAACCATCTGCCGGCGCTGTTGGCTTTTTTGTCATAATAATTTCTTGACTTGACTTCTTCCTCTACAAGTTTTGACCATTTTTGAAAATCGTAATAAAAAGAAGAGCTTTCATTTGATTTCTTTATAGCTGATGTAGTGACAGTTTCACCATCTCCAAGTGTGTCAAATAGCCAGCTTATAAAATATCTCTCATGTTTTAGAAGTTCCTGCGCTGCTTTTTTAACTTTTTTGATTGAGAAATCAACTTTGTCTTTACTATTTTCAAATTCTGTTTTTTCAATGGTTAAATAACCCTTTCTCCATAAATCAAGTATTGTGGCATATGTAGTTCTTCCGTCTACAGTTCTTTTTACCATGTAAGATGCCACTGCAGGAGTACATTCTTCAGGAAGCTCCGGGGGAGAGTAGGTGCTGTATATATCCTGGGGATTGTTTCTGAATTTCCTCCATACCGGAAACATGAATATGATAAAAAGCAGTCCTAAAATCATGCTTACATAATTAAATATCTTTTTTATCATGATAGCATGGGCTATTTTCTGCTGCTGTTTTTCTCTGTAATCTGCTTCTTCCTTTAGAATTCTGCTCAGGGCATTTTCATTCCTTATCTTGGAAGACAGTGGAATTGAACTTGCCGGAAAAAGCACTCTGGTTTCCACCAGTTCTTTTGAATTAACATGGGGAAAGCTGTAATCCACACTTCCATTTTTGACAGATGCATTTCCAGATGAAACGGCGTGATAGTAGGCTTTAATATTATTATCCTCTGCAATATCGGGAATATTGATGTGAATTTTTAGATTATCTATTTCAGTTTCATTGTAATCAGACCAGTATTCATAGAAAAATTCACCTGTATCCTTGTACTTCGTGGCAACATTTTTCATGGTATAGGTTATTTTAAAAGTTTTCTCTTCATCCTTTGAAGGGGAGTAGATTTTGATCCTGTATAGATCTGTATCCTGCTTCAATATTTGAAATACATTGTCGTCTCCATTTTCCGCAGTATTTACTTTTCTAAAGGGTGTTTCCTGTCCGGATTTGGATACATAGGATACTTTTACATTATACATGCCGTCCGTATTTTTAATGGATACGTCTCTATAAGCTCCATTATATTTTCCACTGAAATTGTAGGTTATAAATTCCACCATATCAATGGAACCATCTTCTTTTATTGTAGTTTCTATGTTGAATTTGGACAGATCTACTTCATCTGAGGCTGAAACATTGAGTGGATTGATAGAAATTATGGTAAATATTACAAAAAAGCATAGAAGAAATTTTTTCATTGATGACCTCCTGTATTTTTAAGAGTTTACGTTAGGTTTGGGCCTACACCTCCTTTTTATATAATTTTAGTATATACTGGCCTTTATTGGGGTGTCAATGTACTTTTTTCTACGTATATGACTATGTTAAATTAAAAATATTTAACATAGCCATTCTTGACTTTGATAAAAATATAAGTATATAATATTAATGTAAATAGAATTAAAAATTACATTATAAATAGCAAACTCTATGAAAATGGAGGACGCAAAGCTGCGAGTCTAAAGCTGTTTAAGCCATGATAGTCGGGTTGCTGATGTTTATGATTTTATAACTTTATATTTATATATAAGCTATAGTGCTAAAACATTGGCACTGTAGCTTTTTGAATTTACATGATAATTGTTTCCCATAAATCAAGTAATTCTTAATTCTTAATACCATGCAAAGGATGATGGGAGGAAATATATATGAGGACTTCAAAAAAAATATACGCTTTTGCTGCAATAATGATGTTTATACTACTAGTGCCAATTGTAAAAGTCAGTGCTTCTGAAGTGACACGTTTAAGTGGACAAGATAGATATGAAACCTCAGCTAATATCTCAAAAAATAACTGGAGTACTTCTGAAAATGTAGTCCTTTCTAGTGGTCAGGGGGATGATAAATTTGCAGATTCCCTTGCAGGAACAACACTTGCCTATCAGTTAAATTCACCTATACTTTTGACAAATACAAATTACATACCCACAATGATATCAGATGAAATAAAAAGGCTTAATGCAAAAAATATCTATTTGCTTGGCGGAACTGGAGTAATAAGCAGTGCTGTGGAAAATAGTTTAAAGAATCTAGGTTATAGTGTAACTAGATTAAGTGGGTTAAATAGGTATGAAACAGCAGCCAGGATTGGAGAAGAAGTCAAAAAATACAAACCAATTGGAGGAGTATTTCTGACTACAGGGTATAAATTTCAATATGCTATGGCTGCTTTACCTTATGTGGGTAAGGAAAATGATATTGTATTATTTACAGATGGGAATTCATTGAATTTTACAACAAAAGATGTTTTGAAGAGGCTCAATGTAGACAATGTAACAATATTGGGAGGAAATGCCGTTGTCCCATCTAATGTGGATAATGAACTCATGAAAATGGGCATTACTGTAAAAAGGATAGATGGAAATACTCCAATAGATTTTAATACCAATATATTGAGAACATTGGGAAATAATATAGATGGACTTGCAGTAGCTAGCGGCAGAGTTTTTGCAGATAGTCTCTCAGGTTCCATAGTAGCTGCTAAAAGCAATCTTGGAATGGCTTTAATTGACGATAAATTTGATTATAATATGAGTATGAATAAACTGAATAAAATATTGATATATGGTGGTTATTCCGTTGTTACACCGGAGACTGAAAGCTACTTGAAGGGAATCATGGCTAACTCCAATCTGTCAGATAAAACAGGCAGGCTTCTTTTAAATGGCGAAAAAGACTGGTACGAGGCTATTAAGGCTGCAATTTCAAATTGTCAGGATGAATTTTTATATGACAATGCTAATTCATCTGCCATGCCTAAGGGTATTGTGGAGATGGTGCTTGAACAGAATCCCGATATAGATTATGTTGAAAGTTACAGCATTTCAAATAGTGGGAGCATTAGTTTTAATTATAGATTTTCAAAAACTGAATTGTCAGATATGAAAAATAGAGCCGCTGAAAAAGCAAAATCAGTTCTCTCTAACATAATTAAGCCTGATATGACAGAAACTGAAAAGGCAAAGGCAATACACGACTATATTGTAAGTAATGCAAAATATGATTATGACAGTTATGCAAAAAATTCAATACCTGCACAGGATTATACAGCATATGGAATTCTGGTTAATGGTACAGGTGTATGTCAGGGATATGCATCAGCATTTAATTTGATGGCAGAAATGTCTGGTATAAAATCTATAGCTGTACGGGGAACTGCCGGGGGAGGAGTTCATGTGTGGAATATGGCTATGCTTGATGGTAAAATTGGATATATAGATACAACCTGGGATGATCCAGTTCCAGATAGAGCAGGGCAAATTATATATAGATATTTTAATATAAGTGGATCTCAGATATCAGAAGACCATTCCTGGGATAAAAATAATTTTACTGAAGATTATTTGAACTATTGATAATATCTAATTCTGTGTTATAGATTTTAAGTTTCGAAAAACAAGATCTGCTTCTTGCAAGTATATCTTGTTTTTTTATAAAAAATTATATTCTCATTTTTATTTTACAAATATTTTATAATTACTTATAATATTTTTAGATGCAGGAGTATAT
>NZ_FXYI02000126.1:0-10732 GCF_900184915.1 Clostridium sp. HV4-5-A1G
GTTTCTACTATACTATTTTTCTACATATATATCAATAAAAAATACATTTTTGGAGAATTTATGATATAATAAATTCAACAAAATATTTATTATGTAGCATTATCCATATGGAGGTATTTATGAGAAAACAAGTTAATAGAAAAATAAAATACTTTACACAGCAAGAGATGAAAAAGATTTTTATTGCAATTGAAAATTCTAGAAGTAAACATTCTTGCAGGGATCTGGCAATTTTCAGGGTAGCCTATAGATGCGGACTGCGTGCATCTGAAATAGCGATGATAAAATTGGATGATTATAATATGTCAAAAGGAGAACTTTATTGTAAAAGACTGAAAGGAAGCAGAAACAACACAATACGTTTGGATTCCAATGCAAAATTTGCATTGGATAAATATATAAGAAAGTATAATATAAGAAATAGTTCTGAAAGTATATTTAAAAGTCAGAAGGGAAATCCTATTTCCAGGCATACCCTTGATTATTTGACAAAAAAATACTGCAGTATTGCTCATATAGATGATAGTTCTAAATGTCATTTCCACTCCATTAAACATACTACAGCTGTCCACCTGGCTGAATCAGATATGGATATCAAAGAGCTCCAATGGTGGCTTGGGCATAAATCTGTTTCAAATACAGAAATTTATTTTCAATTTACCACGAAGCAGCAGGAGAAGATGTATTTAAAACTTAAAGAAAAAAGCGAAATGGTTTAGCTGGAAGGCGTGTTCTAGAGTCTTTAATGTATTTGTTGAAATAATGTGATATATTGTATTATAATTATTTACGGGAGGAGATATATGGTGAATTCAGTTACAATAAAAGATGTTGATAATCCCTGCAGTATTATAGCCAGTATACCTCACAGCTCAAGCAGCATAACTTCGGAAATGAAAAAAAACATGAAAAAGAGTGTAATACTTGCCAATAACGACTGGTTTTTAAATGAACTGTATGATTTTCTAGGAGAATTGGATATAAACTCTGTTTCAGCTAATTACAGCAGATATGTAGTAGATGTAAACAGGGATATTAAAAATAAATACATACATGATGAATATACAAAATCTCTTATTTATTACAATACCACATTTAATAGAAAAATTTACAACAGAGAGCTTGATAAAAGTACCATAGAGGATAGGATAGAAAAAATATACAAACCCTATCATCTAAGTCTTTATGAGGAAATAAATAAAATTTTAAGAGTGAAAGGCAGGGTATATCTGTTTGACCTGCACAGTTTTTATGAGCAGTCCAGAGCGGATATAATAATTGGTACCCGTGAAGGAAAAACCTGTTCCGCAGATTTTTTAAACATGGTATATGTTTCTTTCTTAGACAGTGGATTCAATGTAAAAGTTGATGAAAAGGGGCTCAGAGGAGGATATATTACAGCTCACTACGGTTCTATCGATCATGTACAGGCTGTACAGATTGAAATAAGGTATACTGCATATATAGAAAACAGGTATTTTGGTGAAGAAGAGATTCAAAATGTAGATTATAAACTGTTTAATGATGCAAAAATGCGATTGCATGGGGCATTTTTGAAGATAAAAAAAGGCTGTGATGAATTGGCTTAAATTACATAAAGTGATTTTTTAGTGCTTTTATTGACAAAAAAATTCAGATCTGCTGCTGGCAGGAATAATATTTATAGGGATTCTGGGACTTCTGCTGGATAAATTAATTGTTATTTTTGAAAAATGGGTAGGAAAAACATGGGGCATTGTTCCTGGACGGGAAGGTGAGTAAAAGTGTTTATAGAAGTCAACTCTGTGTCCAAAATATATGGAAATAAAAATGAGAAGGGATTTGAAGCACTTCACAGTGTAAATTTAAGTATAAAAAAGGAGAATTCATATGCCTTTTAGGTCCCAGCGGCTGCGGGAAATCAACTCTTTTGAATTTGACAGCTGGATTTGACAAGCCTTCTTCAGGAAATATATCCATAGATGGGAAAAAGGTAACCGAACCTTCTGCAAATTATATAACCATATATCCAAGGAGGCTACTTTTATTTTATGGCCCTGGTTTTTACGATATTCTCATAAGATGACAACAGTGGTATTCTAAACCCGTAAGCACTGATTTCATATTTTCTGTTAATTCTCAGTCCACCGTATATATCTTCAGAATTGAATTTCAGCTCCAGCAGACTATTTGTATTTTTAAATGTTCTAGTTTCTCCATTTTCCATCTGAGTATAAATTAAGTAATAAGTACTGCTGTTTTGCTTTTTTACTTGTTTACTGGCGATTGTTACTATATAGGTATTTCTGAAGAAATGGGGGAACAGTATATATACACCAGCTGCAGCAATTATTCCGATTACTATTATTTTAATTTTAAATTTTAAGGATTTATGAGATCTAAAATTATAAAAATGTTTTCTTCTCATGAGAGTTCCTCGATATTAATAAATAGATTATACTTTATTAATATTCTTTTTTGTTCCATATTATGTTAAACTATCTGTGACAATATTTTAGAACAGATAGGTTTTTTGATGTAGAAAGATTTTGAATTAATTGACAGCATTAAATATAGAGTGAAATAGGGGATGGTAATGAATGGAAAGATATGTTATTGTGTGTGCCATAGGAGGTGCAGTGCTAAAATTTCATGAAAAGCTAACCAGCAGCGTCTGTTACAAATTTAATAAAAAACGAACTAAACTGCCTGCACATTTTACAATAAAGGCGCCTTTTGAAACTGATAAAATTGAGGAGGCGGAGAATGTACTTGAAAGGTTTTCCGCAGATAACCGCAAAACACCCATAAAATTGAAAGGTTACGGAAAATTTAGGGAAGATGTAATCTACATGGCCGTGGAAATGTCACCTGAGGCAAAAAAAGTTCATGATGATCTTATATCTCAACTGGAGAAAATACCGTGGATGAAATTTAAAAGCAATGAAGGAAAAAATAAAGTATTTCACTGTACAATAGTTTCTAAAAAAATAAAGGATAATTTTAAAGATATATGGAAGTATGTATGTAAATACCCTTGTGATTTCAATGAATACTTTGACAATATATCTCTTTATCACTGGGAGGTCAATACATGGGTACTGCTCAGAAAATATGAGTTTGTTTAAAAAAATTATTGGAGGTATTTGTATGACTAATTGTGTTGGTGGAAAAGTTAAAACTTTTGACGATATTGAATTATTTTATAAAAAAAGCCTGGTTGAAAGACCAAAAGCTGTATTGGTAGTTGTTCATGGATTATGCGAACATCTGGGACGTTATAATTATTTTACCGAAAAACTAAATGATTTTGGCTATAATGTGTATAGATTTGATAATAGAGGTCATGGTAAATCCGGCGGTGAGAGGGGTTATGTAGAAAATTTCCAGTATTTTTTTGATGATGCTGATTTATTTGTAAATATGGCCAAAAAGGAAAATGAGGGCATTCCGGTATTTATGTTTGGTCATAGCATGGGAGGATTTATAACTGCCGGTTATGGAATGAAGTATCCGGATAAACTGAATGGGCAAATACTTTCAGGGGCTGCAGTAATAGATCTACCTGCTTTTAAATCTATCAAAAATAGCATTGATTTTGATAAGAATCCCTTCCAGAAAGTACCAAATATCCTTTCGAATCTAATATGCAGGGATCCGGAAGTTGTAAAGGCTTATGACGAGGATCCTCTTGTGCTGAAGGAGAGCAACGTCAAACTCCTGGGTGAAGCTTTTGTAAAGGGTCCGGTCTGGATTGAAAATAATGTAAAAAAATATAAATATCCTTGTCTTATACTTCATGGAGGCAATGACCAGATAGTGACAAATGAAGCATCAAAATGGTTTTATAAAAATATATCTTCCGAGGATAAAAATCTGAAAATATATCCTGGATGCTATCATGAGATTCTAAATGAAAAAGATGAAAAAGATGTTGTCATAGAGGACATTCACTCCTGGATTGAGAAGAGGATATAGAGAAAAAAGTCCGCCTGTTTTTAAAAAGGCGGGCTTTTTTCATAAAACTGAAAAAGCCAATACATTTTCATAAGATCTCCATAACTTTTTGATACAATCTCTTTGTATCGATATTAAAAATTATTGGAGGTTGTAATCATGAATATGACACACTACATGTCCCTGCTTATGGACAATCAGCCCTGGAATCTGATTATCTTTATGGCTGTGCCGGTAATATGTGCTGAAGCTCTCACTATTACGGAATTTTTTATAATATACAATAGAATTGAATCAGGCTGGATAAGAACTTTAAACAAAATTGTGGGGATTTTTGATGGCTTCTATTTTACAGGAATATTTATCTACTTATTTATAAATGCGGTGATACCGCTTACGGGCGGAGGCGGATGGCATACCTGGGTGGATGTAGTTGCAGTAGGATTTTATTTAAGTGGTGTAATATTTTTACTGCCAATAGCACTTATGGAATTAGGTATAATATTTAAAAATAAAAGAAGTGAAGAGAGACTTAAAATTCACTTTATTTTAGTGGGTGGATTTTTAATAGTTGCCCATGTTGCAATGATTTTTGGCATGGTAAATCCTGAAATTATAGGTACTATGAAGGTAATGCCAAAGATGTAAAAAATATAAGTAGCATTTTATCCGATGACTACCTGCTCTAATACTTCCACTTCTCTAAGTGGGAGTAAAGAGCAGCTACGTCCCTGGATAACGATTTCTAAGCATCAGGTGGAGTCAAAACTCCATCTGATGCTTAGAAATCTGTTTATCCATCTTATGTAAAAAATTTTCTGTGTAAAGATATATGGTATAATGAAAAAAGTAAAATATAATAGAAATATGATGAAAGTTGAACAGCTTACAGTTAAAGATTATTGGTAGGAGTGGTATATGTGAAAATTGTTGTATTAGATGGATATGTATTGAATCCGGGGGATTTGACCTGGGAGCCTTTGAAGAGGTTTGGGGATTTGACTGTTTACGACAGGACCGTATATGATGGCAGCAGAGATGATTTGATAATTGAAAGAATAGGAGATGCAGAAATTGTTTTTACCAATAAAACACCCTTGTCTGAAAATGTATTTAAAAATTGTCCTAAATTAAAATTTTTAGGAATATTGGCTACGGGATATAATGTAGTAGATGTGGATGCTGCTAGAAAACTTGGTATTACGGTTACAAACATTCCTAATTACAGCACTCAATCCGTGGCTCAGATGGCTGTGGCACTGCTGTTGGAACTGACGAATCATGTGTGGATTCACAATGAGGCCATAAAAAACGGAGAGTGGAACAGAATAGGGGAATGGTGTTTCTGGAAAAAACCATTAATTGAACTGGACAATAAAACGGCTGGAATTATAGGATATGGAAGAATAGGTCGTGCAACTTCTAAAATAGTTCAATCCATGGGAATGAAGGTAATAGCTTATAACAGGCATCAAAATAAAAATCTGGAGAATGACAATATGAAATATGGCACATTGGAGGATGTATTTGGGAAGTCGGATGTTATTTTTTTGCACTGTCCTCTCACTGATGACACCAGAGGAATAATCAACAGACAGTCCATAAGCAAAATGAAAGACGGAGTCATAATAATAAATAATGCCCGTGGACCTTTGATTGTGGATGAGGATTTAGCCGATGGGCTGAACAGTGGAAAAATTAGAGGAGCAGCACTGGATGTTATGTCACAGGAACCTGTAAGAAAAGACAGTCCTCTTTTAAAAGAGGAAAATTGCATAATTACTCCTCATATTTCCTGGGCTGCTAGAGAAACAAGGCAGAGACTCATGAATATTGCGGCAGATAATCTAAGACAGTTCTTGGAGGGAACACCTGTGAATGTGGTTAATAATTAGCATTTATTTACGAGTTCAAATTTATATTAAAGAGGAGTGTAGATTGAAAAACCTACACTCCTCTTTGATATTCTTTGAGAATGTATCACTTGGATAATTCAATTGATTTTTGAGTTGTCTTTCTCACTGCTGAAATAACTGCATTTCTGAATCCTTTTTCTTCAAGCGCAGCTACTCCTTCTATGGTAGTTCCGCCAGGGGAACATACCATATCTTTTAGAGCGCCAGGGTGTTCTCCAGTATCAAGTACCATTTTTGCAGAACCGAGTACTGCCTGTGCAGCAAATTTATATGACTGGTTTCTTGGCATTCCATCCAGTACAGCAGCATCTGCCATGGCTTCAATAAACATGTATACAAAAGCAGGTGAAGAACCGCTTACGGAAGTCACTACGTCCATCAACTTCTCATTTACTATTTCTCCTTTTCCAAAGCTCTCAAATATATGAAGTACCTCTTCTGTTTCCTCTTTAGTCACTTTGTCATTGGGGCATATTGCAGCCATCCCTTCTCCCACAAGAGCTGGTGTATTTGGCATAACCCTGACAATCTTTAATTTTCGACCAAACATTTCTTCTGTGCCCTTTATATTTTTACCTGCGGCAATTGTCACTATTGTGACATTTTCTTTAACATGGTCCTTTATTCCCTTGATAACTATGGGATATAGATTTGGCTTTACGGATAATACCAAAATATCCGCATTTTCAGCTACTTCATTGTTATCCGTGGTGGTTCTGATTCCATATTTCTCAGCTGCTTTTTTCAAACTTTTTTCATTTAGATCTCCTACAATTATATTTTTGGGGGCTACAAGTTTTGCTTTAGTTATTCCCCCAATCATTGCCTGACCCATGTTTCCACATCCTATAAAACCTATTATTTTATTCATAATGTTCCTCCCTCGTAAATTAAAATTTTTTGTATATCCTATCTGTAATCTGTTGTGGCAAATCAGCAGCAGGAACACCCATCAAAGGATTGTTCTGTTCTTTGAATTATTTCATTTTGCAGTACCTTATCAAGATTATTGAAATAATCGCTGTAACCTGCAACACGTACAATAAGATCCTTGTACTCGTCAGGATTTTTTTGAGCTGCTAAAAGTGTTTCCCTGCTTATCACATTGAATTGTATGTGATGTCCATCCAGAGTAAAATAAGATCTTACAAGGCTTGCCAGATTGTTTAAGCCTGTGTCGCCTTCAACTGCACTTGGATTGAATTTTTGATTTAACAGAGTTCCGCCGGTTCTCAAGTGATCCATTTTAGAAGCCGATTTTATTACTGCTGTAGGACCGTTTGTGTCCGCACCTTTTTCAGGTGAGATACCTTCTGAAACTGGAGCATATGCCTTTCTTCCATTTGGAGTTGCACCCATAACTGCTCCAAAATAAATATGACATGTAGTTGGAAGCATATCTATTCTATAGAATCCACCCCGTCCATTCTTTCTGCCATTTACTTCATTGTAGAAGGCATCAAATATCTGTTTCATTACGGTATCTGCATAATCATCGTCATTGCCGTATTTAGGAGTCTTATTTTTTACAAGGTTCAATATATCCTCATGACCTTCAAAATTATCCTTTGTTGTATTCATAAGCTCACTCATGGTTATATTATTTTTGTCAAATACCTGATATTTTATGGCTATCAAGCTATCTGAAATTGTTCCTATTCCAACGCCCTGAATATAGCTGGTATTGTATCTGGCTCCTCCTGCATTATAATCCTTACCCTTTGAAATACAGTCGCTGGTTATTATGGAAAGGAACGGTACGGGCATCAGGGAAGCATATAGTTTTTCAATTACCCTGTTTCCCTGGACTTTTACATCTACAAAATATTTAAGCTGTTTTTTAAAAGCATTGAACAACTCATCGTAGGTCTTGAAGGTGGTTACATCTCCAGTTTCTATTCCAAGTTTTTTACCTGTAGTTATATCAGTGCCGTTGTTTAATGTTATCTGAAATATTTTAGGCAGATTCAGATATCCCGTAAGAATATATGCTTCTTTACCGAAGGCACCTGCCTCAACACAACCGCTTGTACCGCCGCATCTGGCATCTTCTATTGATTTTCCTGCCCTTACAAGTTCCTGGGTAACGGCATCTGCATTGAACATAGATGGCTGTCCCCAGCCTTTTCTGGAAATTTCACAAGCTCTTTTTACAAATTTCTGGGGGCTTTTTTTACTTATCTGAACGTTTGAACTTGGTTGAAGAAGTCGCATTTCATCTATTACATCCAGTAAAAGATAACTTACATCATTTACGCCGCTTTTACCATCTACTGTTACTCCTCCTACATTTATATTTGCAAAATCTGTGTAGGTCCCACTTTCCTTTAAGGTTACACCCACTTTTGGAGGTGCCGGCTGATTGTTGAATTTTACCCAGAAGCATTCCAGCAGCTCTTTTGCACTTTCTCTGGTCAAGGTTCCTTCTTCAAGACCTTTTTCGTAAAATGGATTTAAATGCTGATCCAATCTTCCAGGGTTGTATGCATCCCAGGGATTCAGTTCAGATATAACACATAGGTGCACAAACCAGTACATCTGCAAAGCTTCCCAGAATGTCCTGGGGGCATTGGCAGGTACATGCTGACATACCTTTGAAATTTCAAGAAGCTCCTGTTTCCTCAGGGGATCTTTTTCTTCCTCTGCCAGTTTTGCAGCATATTCAGAATAACGCTGACCCAGAATCATTATTGCATCACAAGCTATGCTCATAGCCTCCAGCTGGTTTTTCTTGTCCAATGCTTCGTCATCATTGAAGAAATCGAGATTATTTATGGCTCTATTGATGTCATTTTTAAAATCCAGAAATCCCTTTTTATATATTTTGTCATCTCCCGCAGTATGCCCAGGACCTCTCTGTTCCATAAATTCAGTGAACATTCCTGCAGCATAGCAGTCCTTCCATTCATCGGTCATGCTGTCTAAAATTTTATGTCTCATGGATCTTTTTTCCCAATATGGAATTATGGTATCCTTTTGAATCTTTTTGTCTTCCTCATTTACCTTAAAAGATATTTTTTCACGTATATTCATTATATCAAAATCCTTTAAGGTATGGCAGCACAGTTCAGGATAGGTATAAGTGGCTGCTGGCGCTTCTCCTCTTTCTCCAACTATTAATTCGCCTTTATTGATGCAGAGCTTCTTTTTACTCATTAGTTCTTTTAAGACTAGAGCTCTGAGTACTGGTATGGATACTTTCCCTTCATACTTTTTATAAACGTCACTTTCAATTTGAGCTCTTTCCATAGAGATCCTTGGCACAGCATTCAAACTTTCTTGTCTGAGTCTTTTTACTCTTTCAGTCATCATAATCAATCAACCTCCTATTTTGATTTTTATTCCAGCTTTCTTAAATTTTTGGCTTATTTCCTCCATCCTTTCGTCAGAAGGTTTCTCCATGCCGGATAATTTGTAATTCATTTTTAGTCTTCTGTATTTATCCATTCCTATCTTGTGATAGGGCAGCAGGTTTACCTGTTCTACATTTATGATTGATAGTAGTTTTATTGTTTTTTCTATATGGTCATTATCATCGTTGATTTCCTTTATTATAGGCATTCGAAGATATATATTACATCCCATATTGGAAAGATTTTCAATGTTTTTGAGTATAATATCGTTTTCAGCTCCAATATATTTTTTATGTTTTTCGTTATCCATAATCTTTATGTCATATAGGAATAAGTCGACTTTTGAAGCTATTCTTTCAAAACTTTTCCATGGCGCATAGCCGCTGGTATCTACTGCAGTATGAATTCCCCTGTCTTTGCATCTTTTGAGTATATCATCCAGAAAATCCACCTGCATAAGTGGTTCTCCTCCAGAAAAAGTAACGCCTCCACCGGATTGTTCATAAAAAACTTCATCTTTTACAATTTCCTTTATAAGCTCGTTTGATGTAATATTTCTGCCAACATGTTCTCTGGCGTTATTTGGACAAAAATCTACACATTTTTCACATAGAGTGCATTTGAATTTATCGATTTCGGGAAAATTGTTATTTATTTTAATTGCATTCTGAGGACATTTTTTAATACACTTACCACAAACAGTACATCGTTCTTCAAAAAACATTATTTCATGATTTGTGTTTTGACTTTCAGGGTTGTGGCACCACCAGCATTTTAAAGGACATCCCTTGAAAAAGACCGTAGTACGAATTCCAGGGCCGTCGTGAATGGAATATTTCTGTATATTGAAAATAGTACCTGATGTCAAGTAATTCACCTCCTAATTTGATAATTATTTTTTAAAAAGGTTTGGGGTATGAACTGTCAATATTTTTACGATTCTGTTGGTATTATTTGTCCAGTTATGTTCGCGATTTGAGCTGTAATGAGCGCTGTCTCCGGGAAATAATTCATATCTTTCTTTATCGATCAATAAGGTTAAAATTCCCTCCAGTACGTATACAAATTCTTCGCCAATATGCGGATATGAAGTTATTTCTTCATCGCTGCTGCTTGGAAGTATTTCAAAAATTCTTGGAAGTAAATTTTTCCCCTCTATATCGTTTGTCAATTGAATCTGTATGATTCGATTGTTTTCTACCTCCAGTACCTCTCTTTCATAACTTCTCAGAATAAAATTTTTCTTGTTTTTAGGCTTGCTCAGGAAATAGTATATTGTAACTCCTAAAGCTTTAGCAATATTGTCCAATGTGTCAATAGCCACGCTTGTTAAGCCTCTTTCCAATTGGGATAAATAGCCAATGGATAAGTTGGTTCTTGAACTTAAATCGTTTAAAGTTAAATTATTTTTAGTTCTCAATTCCTTTATTTTTTCGCCAATATCTAAATTCAAATTAAGTCACTCCATTTTTATATTAAAATTGTAGATTGTTTAACAATTTCTAATATCATTATATTATACAAAAA
>NZ_FXYI02000127.1:0-10578 GCF_900184915.1 Clostridium sp. HV4-5-A1G
TAATAAAATTTTATGAAAATAGAAGTAAATAAAAGATAATTTAAAATTATTGAAATAGGAGGAATTAAAATGCTAAGAAGTAACTTTGAAGAGGGTACTACACGATGGGCAGTAAGAAGAACACAATGGAAAAGTATGGGAATTACCAATGAAGAACTGCAAAAACCCAAAATTGCCATAATTAATACATCTAATGAATTATCCTGCTGCTATTCACATGTTGATGGCATAGCACAAATTGTCAAATCGGCTATATGGGAAGCAGGTGGTGTACCATTTGAAATTCGAACAGCAGCTCCCAGTGATTTTGTAACTACGGCTGGCAAAAAAGCACGATACCTTATGCCAACAAGAGATCTGGTGGTCAATGAAATCGAATGCATGGTAGAGGGTGCTGTGCTTGATGGCATGGTATGTCTGTGTTCTTGTGATAAGACGGCACCTGCTCAGATGATGGCGTCTGCCAGAATGGATATTCCGTCCATGTTGTTAGCATGCGGTTATCAAATTGGTGGTATTTGTTCTTCTGGAGAATTTGTAGATATTGATGATGTATATGAAAAGGTGGGAGCTGTCGCCAGCGGAGATATGGCACTAACACAATTGACGGATATGACAAACTGTGCAATCCAGACCCCGGGGGTTTGTGCTGGACTTGGTACAGCAAATTCCATGCACATTGTTTCCGAAGCAATTGGTATGACACTGCCTGGTAATGCGCCTATTTTTTCCAGTGGTTCAAAATTAAAAAACTATGCTCGTATGGCCGGTCATAATATTGTGAAGATGGTAAAAGAACACAGAACGGCTCGCCAAATCATTACAAAGAAGGCCATAGAAAACGCCGTTATGGTTGTATTGGCAATTGGTGGTTCTGTTAATACAGTACGTCACTTAGCTGCTATCGCTACAGAGGCTGAAATTGATATGGATGTAGTGGCTACATATGAGAAATATGCTGATACTATAAAACTACTCACTTCTGTTCGACCCAATGGTCCATTCAGGACAGAAGATTTGGAAGCAGCAGGTGGTTGTAATGCCGTTATGAAACGATTGGAAAAATATTTACATCTTGATCAAATAACTGTCAATGGTAAAAGAGTAGGTGAAAATATTAAAAATACTGTGGTCAAACGTCCAGAAGTTATAAAAGATTTTAATAATCCGCAAAGTAATCGCCCAGGCATTGCTATCCTACGTGGTAATCTCAGCCCTCATGGGGCAATTATGAAATTATCTGCCCTACCTAGTAAAATGGATAAATTTGAGGGCCGTGCTAAAATTTTTGAGGGAGAAGATGAAGCAATCGCTGCTATTAGCAAAGGAGAAATCCATAACGGGGATGCTATTGTATTACGTAATATGGGTCCAAAAGGCGGTCCAGGTACTGTATTCGCCTGCAGTTTTGTAGCAGCTTTGAATGGGGCCAATCTGGCATCTAACATTGCTGTTATTACAGATGGAGAATTATCTGGCTTAAATCGTGGCATTATTATCGGTCAAGTTATGCCTGAGGCAGCAGCTGGCGGTCCACTGGCTGTTATTAAAGATGGTGAACTTATTAAAATTGACTTTGTAAATAGAACAATAAATGTGGATATTCCACAGAAAGAGCTGAACAAACGCTTGGCAATGTGGAAACCGGACAAAAAAAACGTTACAGGCTACCTTGGTCAATATTATCAACTTGTACAACCAATCGAACAGGGCGCGGTCCTTGGTTATCGGAGTTTCCGAGATAAAAAATAATACTTCCTTGCTAAAAAAGTATTAGTATGACATGTATGGATGAGTGTGTTACAAAAGTGCTATTTATTTTACGATATGACTTATTCATATCTTGAAAGTTGCTTTTAAGTTAAGGTGAAAAGAGAAGAAATGGAGGAGAAAGAATGTTAGAATCAACAGAACGCTCTCAAGCGAGACAAGCTGGCATAGCTGCATTGGTTGGTACAGTCTTAGAATGGTATGATTTCCTAATTTATGGAGCATCTGCAGCGCTTGTGTTAAATAAAGTTTTTTTCCCTGCTGTTGATCCACTGATGGGTACACTTGCTGCTTTCGGGACATATGCAGTTGGCTTCCTTGCTAGACCATTAGGTGGATTAGTTCTTGGTCACTTAGGTGATAAGGTTGGCCGTAAAATAGTTTTAATTCTTACACTTTTTCTGATGGGAGGTTCGACAACGGCAGTTGGTTTTCTGCCAACGTATAATTCAATTGGTATTTTGGCTCCGATTGCGCTTATTATATTACGATTAATTCAAGGATTTGGTGCAGGTGGTGAATATGCTGGTGCTGTGGTATTATCTGTTGAACATGCTAAGAAGGGTAAAAGGGGACTTGCTGGTGCTTGGGCTCCAATGGGATTTTCAGCGGCCACGGTTTTGGCGAATGGAGTATTTTTTTCATGCTTATCAATAATGGGAAAAAGTGTTTTTGTGGATTGGGGCTGGCGAATACCCTTTATTTTTGGCGCAGTATGTGTAATTGTTGGTTATTTTATACGACGTCATATTGTCGAGCCTCCATCCTTTGAAAAAGCTAAAATTGCGCGTGAACAAAGTGGTAAACACATTGGAATTTTTTCAGCCATTAAGCGTTATCCGCGTGAAGTTCTTATTGTTATCGGCACGCGTATGGGAGAAAATGGATTTGCATATTTCTATCCGGTTTTCATTATGGCATATATAGTAAATATATTGGGGCTACCCGAGTCTACAGCATTATGGGGAGTTATTATTGCTTCCTTGATACAAGTAATTTTTATGCCTCTTTTTGGGATGCTTTCTGATAAAATTGGGCGTAAACCCGTTTATATTGGCGGAACAATCGTGTCAATGGCTTGGCTCATTCCATTTTTCATGATTCTTGGGACAGGATCTCTCTGGGCGATAATTCTAGGGTTTATTATAGGATTCGGAATAGCTTATCCAGCATTAATTTCACCACAAGCTTCATGGTATGCAGAATTATTTGATACGGATTTCCGCGTATGTGGATTTGCTTTTTCTCGTGAATTAGGCTCTATACTTGCCGGAGGGTTAGCCCCATTTATTTGTACTGCACTATATAGTTGGAGTAGACGTTGGTGGCCTATTGTAGTATACATGTGTGTTTTAGGTGTGATTACTTTAATTGCTTTGGCTATGGGACCTGAAACTGTCAATAAAAATATAGAAGAATAATTAAGCTAAGGAGTTTCATGGATAATACCCAAATGTTTCATTTATTAAGAGGAGACATATGACATGATACAATTTTAGGAAGAATTGTGTTACAAGCATTTATATAATAGCTTTATACTAAAGGAAACTTGTGATCTGTAATATAATGGCATTTGCCTATTTACTGTAAAAACCTTAGTAACTACGCTTCTATGGTTTTTACAGCAAATTGTTCTGAGTAGTAAGTGTAAATATATTATGACTAGAAGAATTTCTAATTTCAGAAAATTTACTTAATGAAGCCAAGAACAATCCTAATATAGAAGTCTTGGATGAAGCAAAATATATGAAATTTAATGAATATGGAAATTTATTTTAGTAATTGTTTAGCTGATTATGGATGAATTAACAGGGAGGTAGCGTAATATGAAATGGAATAAATTGTATGTTGAAAGTTCCAATCATGATCTGCCGGTATTTGCAGATGTAGATGTTCTTGTAGCCGGCGGCGGAGCTGCAGGAGTGGCAGCAGCTGAAACTGCAGCCAGATTTGGAAACAAAGTACTATTGATTGAAAAATACGGCTTCCTGGGAGGAGCTGCGGTAGCAGGGCTTTCAGGTACCATATGTGGATTGTATACGGCAAGTGATGTAAATCATATTCCTCAGCAGGTGGTTTACGGATTTACAGATAAATTTATAAAAGGATTGAAAAGCAGAAATGGACTTACTTCACCACAAAAATACGGCAAGACATGGACAGTAACTCATGATCCCATGGTATGGCGTGAAGTTGCCGAAGATTTGCTGGAAGATGCAGGAGCAGGTATTTTATATCACACAAACATTATTGGAGTCGTCAAGGATGAAGATGAATTCAAAGGTGTAATTATAGATACAAAATCTGGTATGGAAGCAATACACAGCAAAGTTGTAATTGATGCTACTGGTGATGCTGACATTATATATCGTTCCGGACTTGAATATGTTGTAGGTGACAATGGACAGGTTCAAAATCCAACAATGATGTTCAGACTTGGAGGTGTAGATGTAAAGAGATTCATTAAAAATTGGGGAAATGACACAATTTCGCCTTTAAAGGTTACAAAATTAATTGAAGCTGCCTGCAAAAATAATAAATACAATCTGCCTAGAAATAAAATCTGGATTTTTGATACACCGAGGAAGGGTGAACTTCTTGTAAATGCTACACGTGTAATAGGAAGTGACAACAGAGAACTGAATGCAGTATACCCTGAGGATTTTACTGAGGCAGAAATACTGGGGCGAAGACAGTGCAGGGATTATGCAGATTTTCTGAAAAAATATATTCCGGGTTGTGAAGACAGTTTTATCAACGATTTTGGAGTTGAAGTAGGCATAAGACAGACAAGAACTATTGTAGGTGCAAAGTGTCTGACTAACGAAGATGTGATGTCCCACCGCAAATTTAAAGATGGAATAGTAAAGTCCCCATGGCCCATAGAACTCCACTCAGGAGATAAACCAAAGCTCCAGTGGATATTGGATGATTATTATGAGGTTCCATTCGGTTCTCTTGTACCTGTAAAGGGTGAAAATATAATAGCTGCAGGAAGATGTCTGTCTGCACAACATGAAGCACTTGCATCTGCCCGTGTTACAGCGCAGTGTTTTGAATATGGGCATGCAGCCGGTATAGCAGCTGATTTATCTATAAAAAATCAAACTTCTATTCACAGGTTGGAAGGTGAGGAAATAAGGTATCTTTTAAATAAGGATGGTGCCAATATAATGGAAAAAAATTCATAGGGATTATAAACCTAAAGAATATAATAAAGTGTTATTTTATAATTGAGAAAAGCGGCTCACTTGAGGTCAGGTGAAATTAGAAAGAGCCGCTCTTTTTATCATATTACATGCTGATAATTATCAGGTACTTAAAAATTTTTTAACATCATCTTCTTTTTTAAATAATGTACATCCTCCTTTATGTTCTCCAACCAGCATCTCGTTATCTTTAAGTTTTTTGAATAATGGTGATTTTAAAGCCTCTCTAAGGCTGGAGTCTTTTAAATTTACATCTGAATAGGGAGAGAGGGGACATGGCTCTGCGCTGCCATTGGCATTTATGTGAAAAAATCCTCTCCCGGCTGCCAGGCATCCTCCCATGTATTTCTCATCACCTGGAAATGATAAAAATACCATGCTTTCAAATGCCTGTCTTAATTCCTCCAGCTTTTTTTCCAGCAAAAGGCGCTCTTTTTTTGTGGGTGCAAGCTTTTCAGTGGATTTGATTACCGCAGTATACTCTACAAATACCAGTACTCTTGTTCCTTTATTATAAAGATCCTGTATAAATCCTTCATTTGTAACAGTTTTTATATTTTCAGTTGTTACAGTTATAGAACATCCGAATAAAATTTTTCTTTTATTTAAATTATCCACTGCAGTCATTATTAAATTATAGGTATTTTTCCCACGCCTGGAGTCAGTTTGATACTCATTGCCTTCAATGCTTATTATTGGCACCAGGTTTCTATTTTTATCAATTAAATTTATATAATCCTCATCCAACAGGATTCCGTTTGTGAAGATCGGAAAAACTATTTCTTTAACAGAAGAAGCCTTTTCAATAATACCTCTTCTCATCAAGGGTTCTCCGCCTAAGAGTAATATAAATGAGATTCCAAGTTCTCTTGCTTCATTAAATAGCTGTTCCCACCTTTCTTCTGATATTTCAGTATCCTTTAAGTTATCTCCACAGGAGCTGCTGGCCCTTGCATAGCACCCCTTACAATATAAATTGCAGCTGGAGGAAATGCTTGCCATTAAAAATGGAGGAATATGTTCTCCCTCACTTTCCAGTATATTTCTTCTATTATTTGCAGCTGCTATCGACAGCATATATTTTATTAAAAATTGAGTTTCTTTTGGATTTTTTATAGATGACTTCAAAACATTCTTCACTATAATTTCAATACCCCTGCTCATATATTCAGATAAATCAAATGTTTTTTTCATTATTAACCTCCAACTTTTATTTGATCAATAAATTCAGTTCCATATCAATGAGTTCATCTCTTTCCTTTTTATTCATGATGTCAATTTTACTGAAGGATTTAAATTCATCCGCTCTGTAGAATACCAGCTGCATAAATGAAATCAATTGATATGAAATAACTTTGCATTCTTTATCACTTTTGCTTTCTTCAAAACAATCTCTGATTAAGGGCAGTATTTCCATAGTTTGAATGAATTTCTCCTTTAATAAGATATAGGGAATTATCTGTTTTGTATATTTTTTATAATTGACGACCATATCACTAATATTAATTAAGAAATTTCTAAGCTTATCTTTTGGTGAACTGCTGCTGCTTGTCATATTTTGAAAATATATATCTGCAGTGTCTCCTATTAATTTATTTACAGCAATGTTTACCAATTCATCTTTGGAATTAAAATAGTAATTTATTGTTGATAAATTCACATTGGCTCTTTTTGTTATTTTTCTCGAGGTTATTTCTGAAATATCGCTACACTCCTGCAATAATTCTACTACCGTTTTTATCAATAGCTCTTTTGTACTATTTGGATTGTTCAATTTGATACCTCACTTTCAAACATGTTTAATACACGTTTTATTATAACCTAATTGTAATAATATATCAATATGCGAATTTGCTCAATTTAAAAAGGTTTTAATTATAAAATCAACTGTAAATCCATTTAAGGGAAACAGTTGAAATGAAAGTAACTAATGGTAGTACTATAATATATTCAAGAATTTAGATAAAAAAGTTTTTATATCCCTTTAAAAAAGCAGATGAAATATGATTTAAATTGGGAGGATTTAAAAATGCTATCGGCACTGGAAGAATATAAAAAAAGAAAACACAGGTACAATTTATTAATTAAAAGGCAGCAAAAATATATGGCTGGTATAAGTAATTTAAGACTTATTATTTTTATAATAGGATTTATAGCTTTAATAGAAATGTATATATTAAGAGAATCTTTTATATTTAATTTTACAGTTTTAATTATGCTCAGCTTGCTGTTTTATCTAGCTTATTTACAGACAAATATGAAAACTAAAATAATGCACTCGGCTGCACTGGTTAAAGTAAATCAAGCTTCAATAAAACGATTAAATGGAGAATGGAGGAATTTTGAGGATATTGGCGGGGATTTTATAGATAAGAATCATAATTATTCATATGATCTCGATATTTTTGGCAAAGGTTCTCTATTTCAATTGATAAATACAGCTCACACTTGTATTGGAAGACAGAAGTTAAAAAAATTGCTGACAGAAAAGCCTCAGGATAAACAAAATATATATGACAGACAGTCCACAGTTGTAGAGCTTGCACATAAAATCTATTTTAGACAGCAATTTGAAGCAGAAGGAAAAATGATTCCAAATAATAAACAAAATTCAAAGGAACTTTTTTCATGGCTAAAAGAGGGGAAAGATTATATATTAAAAAAACAGCTGATTTGGGCTTTGAGAATTCTCTCAACTGTAACAGCAGCAACTACTTTGACTTTGATGGTTAAAATAGTCTATTTTATTTTAGCAGCTTTGTTTGATGTTTACAAAACTGTACCAAAAATATTTTATTTGGTTCCTTCTTATGTTCCTGTCAGTTTAATTTTAGTTCAGTGCATTATTCTAAAAATAAATAGAAAAGACAGGATTAAAAACTTAATTATTGCCGAAAAATATAATTCTGACATAAAAATGTATAAAAGTATGATTGGACTTATAGAGAAACATGAATTTAAATCAAAGTATATTGTGAACTTATGTAAAAAGCTTTACAGTAATGATGGAACAAGTGCATATGGGCAAATAGAGGCCTTTTCTAAAATATGCGGGTCCATAGCCAGTAGACGTAATATATTGTATTCCATTTTGAATCCAATACTCATGATAGAATATTACTGGAATATTTCTGTTGAAAAATGGAAAATAAAGTCGGGAAACAATTTTCATGAGTGGATTGATGTAATAGGAGAATTAGAGGCCTTATGCAGTATTGCAGTTATTAAATACGATAATCCACATTGGTGTATGCCCGGGATTGCAGCTGGATCATCGATAATTACAGCAAAGAATATGGGACATCCTCTTCTGGAAGAAAAAAACCGCATATGTAATGACTTGAAGATAGGAAAATCATATTCGGTTATGCTTGTAACAGGGTCTAATATGTCTGGAAAGAGTACATTTTTGCGAACTGTAGGAATTAATATTGTGTTGGCATATGCCGGGGCTCCTGTATGTGCCGAGGAGTTTTTCTGTACTATTATGGATCTTTACAGCTGTATGAGAGTAAATGATAACCTGGGACAAAATATATCTTCTTTTTATGCAGAGATATTGAGGATTAAGAATATTGTTGAAGCTTCAAAAAAAGGAAAAAGAATACTATTTTTATTAGATGAAATTTTTAAAGGAACCAATTCGAGAGACAGGCATACCGGAGCAACGATTTTAGTAAAACAATTGAGTAAAATAGGTAATTTGGGATTTATATCCACTCATGACTTGGAGTTAGGTGAAATGGCCGATTATAGAAAATCAAAAATTAGAAATTATCATTTTTCCGAGTATTACAGGAATAACAAGATTTATTTTGACTATAAATTGAAAGAGGGAATTTCAGATACGAGAAATGCTGTATATTTAATGAAATTAGCTGGTATTGAAATAGAAAAAAATCAAAAACTTTGAAACACTTTTACAGGAGCTGAGTCTTATACATGGGAGGTGTGAAATGACAGACTTTGGAGAAATATATGCAGAAAACTTTTCCGGTGTATATAAATACGTTCTGGCTCTGTGTCGTAATGAGGATATTGCTGAAGAAGTTACACAGGAAACTTTTTTCAAAGCCATGCGGCATATAGATAAGTTCAATGGAAGCTGCAAATTATACGTATGGCTTTGTCAGATTGCTAAAAACACTTACTTCTCGCTTTCCAAAAAACGAAAGCGGATGGCTCTGGGAATAGGTGGGGATTTTACATACACAACATCAGATTTAGAAAAAGATTATCTTGATAAAGATGCGGCAAGACGATTGCACGTTCTCATCCATAATCTGAATGAACCATACAAATTTGCAGTAACGACGCAGGGGATTCTGAAGGAATTAGATCCGTTACTTTTTGGACAATGGGTAGTTTGGCTAGTTCTTCATGGAAAGTTTTATTGGTTCCAACGGTTATTGTAATAATCTGTATTTTATTCTTTTTAACTCAATTTCGTGTTATGAATACCTTATTAATTGGAGATGAATCAGCTACTACTTTAGGAATTGATGTAACAAATGTCCGTAAAATTTATCTTGCTTTTTCAGCAGCTGTTACAGGAATTTTAGTGGCAGCAGTTGGTGTTATCAGTTTTACCGGGTTAGTTATTCCTCATATTGTTCGAATGATTGTAGGTTCAGATCATCGTTATGTCATTCCTTTGTCTGTGATTGTAGGTTCGATTTTTATGATCTGGTGTGACGTTGTATCAAAAATTATACTTAAAAATGGTGAACTTCCAATTGGTATTATAACTTCTATGGTTGGAGAGGGCCTTTCTTTATTTGGTTAATGATGAGAAAATCTTATGGGTTTGGAGATGAGTAAATGGAGATAAAGGCAGAAAATTTATCAGTAAAAATTGGGAATAAGATGATTATTCGTGATATTAATGCAGAAGTAAAAAATAAGGAATTTGTTGGCATTATTGGTCCAAACGGGAGTGGAAAATCGACTTTCCTTAAAACAATTTATCGCGTTTTAAAGCCTAATAAAGGTATAATATGGATAGATGGAAAAAGCTTAGAAGCAATAACTCCTAAAGAATCAGCCCAAAAATTAGGTGTAATGACCCAGATGAATAACTTAAATTTCGATTTTACGGTGGAAGAAGTCGTGCTTATGGGGCGGACACCTCATAAAAAACTCATGGAACAAGATAATGAAAATGATTATTTGTTGGCACATGAATCTTTGCTTAAAACAGGAATGGCTGATTTTGCCGTAAGAAATTTTAATACATTGTCAGGAGGGGAACAGCAGCGTGTTATGATGGCCAGAGTTTTAACTCAGGAACCAAAAGCATTGATATTAGATGAACCGACTAATCATTTAGATATTCAATATCAAATACAGCTTTTACGAACGGTTAAGTCATTGAAAGTTGAAATATTTGCCGCAATGCACGATTTAAATCTTGCAGCAACTTATTGTGATAAATTATATGTAATGAATAAGGGAAAAGTCGTTACTTTTGGAGTACCGGAAGAAATTTTAACAGAAAAATTAATTAAAGATGTGTTTGGAGTTCAAGCTTTGATTGTGGAGATTCCCAGTCTCAATAGAAAAAATATTGTATTTATTGGATAATAAAAATACTTTATTT
>NZ_FXYI02000128.1:0-10551 GCF_900184915.1 Clostridium sp. HV4-5-A1G
ATTTATAAATTTTTTTATAAATTTTTTGTAAAAAAAGGGAATGCTGTAAAACCGTTTTTAAGAATAGTTTTACAGCATTCCCTTTTGTAATATGCCGCATAGAATATTATGTTTACTTTAGAAATAAAGATACATTTTTTAAACTTATACCAGTATAATAATGACTTAAAATCTGCATGTAATTTTTACCCTCTTTAGCCATAGTATTGGCCCCCCATTGACTCATTCCAACTCTATGCCCATATCCCAGGCATTCAATATAAACCTTGTCTTTAAAATATACAGTAAAATTTGTAGAATTCAGCCCCATAATAGCTCTAAATTTAGTTCCAGAGATAGTAACCGAACCAAGTTTAATCTCCTTGACTGCTCCTCCTTCCGTTCTGTCCTGTACATTTACTTCTTTAGATAGGCTTTTTAAACTCAGTCCCGAGCTAGGATAATACATGTTTACCTTATCTACAAAGTTCTTATAGGACATTCCCACTGAAGTTTTATATTTATTATGTGCACTCTCTTCCTCTGGGCTTTTCACGCTCTTCAAATACCCCTCTCCTTCTTTAAATACATCTTCTGCATTTTCCGTCCTCCCTCCACTTATGGCAAAATAATAAGGTTCCATAACTAATTTACCCTTATAGGACAATACCTGCCCCGATGTAGCTTGTACAGCTTGTTCTATCTTATCCCAGTATTCTTCAGCTTTTGCCTTTGGCCAGGTATTCATCCTATTCTCTTTGCTTTGAAACACCTGACATGCCACAGTGTCACATACATCTGCTCCTGTATTACTCTTATATTTTTTCCCACCATATACTTCCATATGGGCAGCTCCAAAAGTTCTCGCTGCCACAGCTTGAGCTTTAAGGGCCTCTTTTGAAAATTCCGCTGGCATTTCACCTGCCACCACTCCCAGAACATAATCCTCCAAACTCATTTCTTCTATTTTATGTTTCTCGGTTATATACACTCTTATACTTTTTGAATTGTCATGATCTTCTCTGAATATTATATTTTTTGATTTCATTATAAATTCTGGCAGACTATCCCCTCCATTTTCTTTTCCCACTATGATGAAAGAAAGTACAATGATAAAAAGTACACTCATAAATATCAATATTGCAGATTTTTTTAAAAAGTTCATGATTTACCTCTCTACTATTCCACACCCATCTATATTTTCAATAGTATATTCTTATTATTATTACATCTAAAATATTCCAATCACAGACATATTTAAAAACCTCTATTAAAGCTGTACAATAATTCTGCAAATATAACTGCACATTAAAAAAAAGAAGATCTTGATTAATCTTCTTCTCTACACATCATTAAATTATCAATTTATCCTCTCAATATCAGCACCTAATCCTCTGAGTTTTTTTTCAATATCCACATATCCCCTGTCTACATGATATATATCAGTAACTTCTGTTTCTCCCTCTGCTGCCAGACCACAGAGTATTAGAGCAGCACCAGCCCTAAGATCTGTTGCCCTCACTTCTGCTCCTGTAAGTTTATCAACTCCCTCTATGACAGCACTCCTTCCATCTATCTTTATGTTTGCTCCCATTCTTTTCATCTCCACTGCGTGCATAAATCTATTTTCAAAAATAGTCTCAGTTATTATACTCGTCCCTTTAACCGTACATAAAAGGCCAGTCATCTGAGATTGCATATCAGTGGGAAATCCAGGATAAGGCATTGTTTTAATATCTATAGGTCTTAGATTTCTATCTCCATCTACAATCAAACTATTTCCTTCCACTCTTATATACACTCCTGCTTCAGTTAATTTAGCAATTATAGGTTTTAAATGTTCCTCATTTATGCCATTTATTTTAATTTTACTTCTGGTTATGGAAGCAGCAACCATAAAAGTTCCAGCTTCTATTCTGTCACATATGGGTTTATGAGTACTTCCCCTTAAATCTTTAACTCCTATTACATGAATAGTCCCGGATCCTGCCCCTACAATTCTAGCACCCATGCTGTTCAAAAATTTGGCCAGATCTTTTATCTCCGGTTCTTCTGCTGCATTTTCTATTATAGTTTCTCCTTCAGCCATTACTGCTGCCATCATTATATTTTCCGTAGCTCCCACAGATGGAAAATCTAAATATATTTTACTGCCTATTAACTTTTTAGCTTGTGCCTCCACATATCCATGTCCTATATTTACTTCTGCTCCAAGAGCACTAAAACCCTTTAAATGCAAATCTATAGGTCTAGTTCCAATATTGCATCCCCCTGGGAGAGATAATTTAAATCTACCAAACCTAGATATCATAGGACCCATTATTAGAAATGAAGCTCTCATTTTTTTTACCAGCTCACTACAGGGACTGCAGTCCCTTATATTGGAAGTATCTATTATAATCTTATTTGCATTTTTATCTATATTTATATCTGCAAATATACTTCTCAGTATATCGCTTATTACAAAGACATCTTCAAGCATCGGGACTTCCTCTATTATACATTTGTCCCCACTTAAAATACAAGCTGCTATAACAGGTAACACAGAATTTTTAGCAGTACTGATGTTTACTTCTCCATGCAGTTTATTTCCTCCCCTAACCACTATTTTACTCATAATGTTCCTCCATTCTATAATTTGCTGATATGTTAATTATTTTGTACTACTATACTAGTATGTTGTCATTATTTCCGGTGTTCCCATAATTATATAGATTCCAGTAGAGTATTTTACAACAGAATAATTAAAATCTATCAAATCTCCGTTACTCTGTATTGGATCAAACATATGAGTATATGCAGTAGAGCTGTATCCTTGATTTAAGGGCACAGTTTTGATATTAGATGTACCTATGTTTTTCAAAGTATCCTCCAGTTTTCTATTTACAGTTGTAACGTTCCCCATTTGTACCTTAGCTTTTACATATTGATAGTACTGACATTTTTCTCCTATATTAGATAAACATTCTTCAACCATATTCTTTAGATATGGCAATTCATAATCATCACATTTTTCAACAACATTAACAGTTATAATATTATGATTTTCATACTGAACACTTTCTATGTAGCCATTTATGTAACTATGGCCAAATTCTATTGAATATAATCCATTATTTCTCAAAACTTTTTTGTCGAGTTTTTCATATTCAAGTAAATTCTGAAATATTCTATTTACAACTTTTTCTCCCTGTTCATCAGTGCTAAAAACTGCCATGACATTACATTCCTCAGGACTACTATGAGTATCATCCAGTATATATTTAAATAGATCAACTTTTTTTTCATTCAAAACAATATTTTTTGGAAAACTTAAACTACCTACACTACTTCCATAAGCTTTTACATAGTACTGAAAAGAAAATATACACAATAATAAGCAAAATAATATTTTTATATTTTTCATATAAAGCAGTTTTGTGAAAATATTTCACAAAACCTTCCCCCCTTTTCTCTTAAACATTATGGACAACTTTTATACTAATATTCAAAAAAAATAAAATTCCATAGAAGGGACTTTATATTAATATATAAATTTACTCAATAAAAGGTGCATATTTTCAAATAAAAAACACTGCCAAAATCATTATATAAATGAAGTTTGACAGTGTTTTTTCACATTTAAATAAACTATAAAAACACATCTATTGCTTTAGATTAATTCTAGCCAGCGCTCTAGCAAGTGCCAGTTCTGCTCTTTGTACATCAATTCCATCTCTATTGGTCAGTCTTTTTTTTGCCCTATCCCTGGCCTCTTCTGCTCTCCTTATATCTATTTCCTCTGGCCATTCACAAGCATCACACAAGATTTTTAATTTATTTTCTTTTACTTCCAATATTCCAACAGATGTAAATGCCTTTAGTTTCTTGTTATCTTTTTGAACAATCACTGTATCAGCAGGTCTCAAAGTAGTTATTAAAGGCATATGATCTGGAAGAATTGTTATGCCTCCTAAAGTACTTTCCGTTATCAATTCTATCACTTCTCCCTCATAAAATTCCCTATCGGGAGTAAGGATAGTCAATTTTAACACTTCTGACATATTAATCTCCTTTAACTCTGTGCCATATTTTTAGCCGCTTTAACTACTGAGTCAATAGTCCCTTTAAAGAGAAAAGCTGCTTCAGGCAAATCATCATATTTGCCTTCGAGTATTTCTTTAAATCCTCTTATAGTTTCCTTTATAGGAACATACTCTCCCTTATAACCTGTAAATTGTTCCGCAACAGTAAAAGGCTGAGATAAAAATCTCTGTATTCTTCTCGCTCTCAAAACCACCAGTCTGTCTTCTTCTGACAACTCATCTACACCTAGTATAGCTATAATATCCTGGAGTTCACTATATCTTTCGAGTATGTTTTTAACTCCTGAAGCCACTTTATAATGCTCTTCTCCTACAATTCTAGGATCCAGAATTCTAGAAGTAGATGCCAGTGGATCAACTGCAGGATAAATTCCAAGCTCTGATATAGATCTTGAAAGAACCGTAGTAGCATCAAGATGTGTAAAAGTAGTTGCCGGTGCCGGATCAGTCAAATCATCTGCCGGTACATATACAGCCTGAACAGATGTAATAGAACCCTGCTTTGTAGATGTTATTCTTTCCTGCAGTGCACCCATTTCCGTGGCAAGTGTCGGTTGATAACCAACAGCGCTAGGTATCCTGCCAAGAAGTGCAGAAACCTCTGAACCTGCCTGGGTAAATCTAAATATATTGTCAATAAATAAAAGCACATCCTGACCCTGATCTCTAAAATATTCTGCCATGGTAAGGCCTGTGAGCGCAACTCTCATCCTTGCTCCAGGCGGTTCATTCATCTGCCCAAATACCAGGGCAGTTTTATTTATGACACCAGAATCCTGCATTTCATAATACAAGTCATTTCCCTCTCTTGTTCTCTCTCCAACGCCCGTAAAAACAGAGAGTCCACCATGTTCTTTGGCTATATTATTTATAAGTTCCTGAATAATAACTGTCTTGCCAACGCCAGCCCCTCCAAACAGCCCTATCTTTCCACCTCTTTGATACGGTGCAATTAGATCTATAACTTTAATGCCGGTCTCAAACATCTCAGGTTTTACAGATTGATCTTCAAAACTTGGAGCTGGTCTGTGAATAGGATAATATTTATCTGATTCTACTTCTCCCTTTTCATCAATCGGCTGACCTAACATATTAAAAAGTCTTCCCAAAACTTGTTCTCCTACAGGTACAGATATAGGTGAGCCAGTATCTACGGCTTCCATTCCTCTAACCAACCCATCTGTACTCTCCATAGATATAGTCCTCACTATATCATCCCCCAAATGCTGAGCAACTTCTGTAACAATTTTTTTATCTCCTGATTGTATATCTATGGCATTGTATATGTTAGGAAGGTTTTCTGTATTAAATTTTATATCTACTACAGGTCCTATAACCTGAATAACTTTGCCTATATTTGGCATCAACGTCCCTCCTTACTTCAGAGCTTCTGCTCCTCCAATTATTTCGGTTATTTCTTGTGTTATGGCGCTCTGTCTTGCTCTATTGTATTTGAGATTCAAATCACTGAGTAAGTCATTTGCATTTTTAGTAGCCCCATCCATTGCTGTCATCCTGGAAGCTTGCTCGCTAATCTTTGAATTTATCATACAATTAAGTATTTTCTGCTTTAAGTGCAGAACCACCATATCATCTATCATCTTATCTGCAGATGGTTCAAATTTTATAAGAAAATTTCTCTTTTCACTTTTGTTACTCTCCAGCGGGAGTAATTTTTCAACAATTACATTCTGTCTAACTGTAGAAATAAATCTAGTATATACTATATTAACTTCTCCAACTTTACCACTTCTATAAAAATCCAGGGCTTTATACACTATAGTACTTGCCTCTTTTACCGTAGGAATATCGGGAATATCCACATATTCTGCCTCTGTACTGTACCCAAGTCTCTTAAAATACATTCTGCCCTTTTGGCCTACAGCTATCAAAAGAGAATTATCCCTCTCTTTTGATATAACGGCATCTGTTTCATTTACAACATTCACATTGAATCCCCCACATAATCCCGTATCTGAATTTAAAGTTATGTAGAGCTTATTATTGGAACCATTGCCCTTTATATAAATATTATTTTTCTCAGCTTCTAAAACAATTTCATTTACAATAGAATTAAAAAGTTCACAATATTTATTATTTACCTCAAGCTTTCTTCTAACTTTTCTAAGTTTAGAGGTGGCAATAAGTCCCATGGCCTTTGTTATCTTTTGGGTACTAGTTATTGATTTAATTCTTCTTTTAATTGTAACAAGTCCTGCCCCTGCCATACTTCACCTCCCGCAGAGCAAATATCACTCTGCTAAAAATATTTTTTTGAATTCTTCTACAGCACTGCCAAGTTTGTCACTGAGTTCATCCGATAAAATCTTCTTTTCCAGAATTTCCTTTCCAATTTCACCATGATGAGTATCCATGTAATCAAGAAATTCTTCTTCAAATTGGGAGATTTTTTCAACAGGTACATCCATTATATAATTTCTGGAAGCAGCAAATAATATCATTACCTGCTTTTCTACAGGCATTGGTTTATATTGAGGCTGCTTCAGTATTTCCGTCAATCTCTTTCCTTTTTCAAGCCATCTCTTTGATTCTTTATCCAGGTCAGAACCAAATTGAGCAAATGAAGCAAGTTCTCTGTATTGGGCTAAATCGATCCTCAGTGTTCCAGCAACTTGTTTCATAGCTTTAATCTGCGCATTACCTCCAACTCTAGATACTGATATTCCTGCATTTATTGCCGGTCTCTGCCCTGCATAGAAAAGCTCTGTTTCAAGAAATATCTGGCCATCTGTTATTGATATGACATTTGTCGGTATATATGCAGTAACATCGCCTGCCATAGTCTCTATTATAGGAAGTGCAGTAAGAGAACCTCCTCCTAGTTTGTCTGAAAGTTTTGCCGCCCTTTCCAAAAGTCGTGAATGAAGGTAGAATACATCTCCCGGATAGGCTTCCCTTCCTGGTGGTCTACGAAGCAGCAGCGACATCTCTCTATAGGCAACAGCATGTTTAGACAGATCATCGTAGATAATAAGTACATCTTCTCCCTTATTCATAAAATACTCACCCATAGAACATCCTGCATAAGGGGATATATACTGAAGCGGTGCTGATTCCGACGCAGATGCAGATACAACTATGGTATAATCCATGGCACCTGTTTCCACTAAATCATTCACTATATGCGCTACAGTGGATTGTTTCTGTCCTATAGCCACATAAATACATATCACATTTTTTCCCTTTTGATTTATTATAGTATCCATAGCAATGGCAGTTTTACCTGTCTGCCTGTCTCCTATTATTAACTCTCTCTGTCCTTTACCAATTGGTATTATGGAATCTATTGCCTTTATTCCAGTCTGGAGCGGTTCTTTAACAGATTGTCTTGTTATAACTCCGGGTGCAACCAGATCTACAGGTCTAGTTTCACTGGTTTTAATAGGACCTTTCCCATCTATAGGTTGGCCAAGGGAATTTACCACTCTACCCATAAGGGCATCACCCACAGGTACTTCTACTACCTTACCAGTCCTTTTGACTGTATCTCCTTCTTTTATTCCCTCTTCAGAACCTAAAAGAACACAACCTACATTATCCTGTTCAAGGTTTAAAGCCATACCATAGACATCATTTGGGAACTCTAAAAGTTCTCCAGACATACACTGGTTAAGGCCATAAACTCTGGCAATACCATCACCAATTTGAATTATTGTACCTGAATCAACTGTCTCTATTTTTTTTTCATATTTTTGTATTTCATCTTTTATAATTGAAGTTATCTCTTCAGGTTTTACGTTCATAGGCTCACCTCTGTTCTCCTTTAAGCATTATTTTTTTCATTTCAGAAAGTTTTGACCTTATAGTACCATCAATGACTTCATTATTTACATCTACATAAACTCCGCCTATAATACTTGGATCTATTTCTTCTTCAATCAAAATTTTTTTATTAAATTTTTTTTCTAATTTCTGAATCAGATCTTTTTTCTCATTGTCTTTCAATGGGATAACTGTCTTTACTTTTGCGACAACAGTATTGTGTTTTCCAAGATATATATCCTTCATTTCCTTGAGTTTTCCATCTAATTGCTTGATTCTTCCCTTATCTATAAGAATCAATAAAAATGAAAGAATATCTTTATTTACTCTATCTTTAAATATTTCTGTAAACATCCTTCTCTTATCTGCTGTGCTGACCTCAGGATGTTCCATAATCTCCAAAAATTTAGTATCCTTATTTATGATATCTACGACCTGTTTTAATTCCTCCAGGTACTCCTTTACTTTCCCCTTTTCCTCCGCTATCTCATAGAGTGCAAGAGCATACCTTCTATCTAAATATTCATACATAATTAGATACCTACCTTAGCTATAAAATCCTCAATAAGTTTCCTGTGCTGCTTTTCATCAATAGAACCCTCTAAAGCTTTTTCAGACACTAAAAGAGCCAGATCAACCACCTGATTTTTTATCTCATCCTGTGCCTTTTCTCTCTGTCTATCCGCCTCAATCTTTGCCCTGTTTAATATAAGTTGAGCCTCTTTATGAGCATCACCTAATATATCTTCAGAAACTCTCTCGGCTTTATTTTTATAATCTTCAACAATAGTTCTACCCTCTATTTTTGAATTTTTCAACAATTCATCGTGCTGAGCTACCAGTTGTTTTGATTTTTTTTCATTTTCAACAGCATTTTTAATTCTAGAATCAATTTCATTTTGCCTATTAGTGAGGGTAGTATCCACAGGTTTAAAAAAGAAATGTTTTAAAATAAAATACAATATAATAAAATTTATTATTGTTATAACAACTCGAGTCAAATCAATTTGCATACTGAACTTCAATCCTCCCCTCTAAAATTATATGTAAACTGGTGAGGTATAGATATAATCAAACTCTAAATACTAAAATAAGAGCTATCAGCAAAGAATAAATAGCTGTTACTTCTGATAAAGCAGCACTTACAAAAAATGTACTCAATATCTTACCACTTGCCTCTGGCTGTCTGGACACACCTTCAACTGCTTTTGCTGCAGCATTACCAACTCCAATACCTCCTCCTAAACATCCTATAGCAGCTAATCCTGCACCAATTGCTGCCATTCCCGATATGAATGTATTTGCATCTAAATTCATAATAAAAAATCCTCCTTAAAATAAATATTGAATATAAACCATTATTCTTCAGCTATAACCTTTATATTCATTACTGTAAGCATAACGAATACTATCATCTGTATAGAACCATCAAATAAATCAAAAAAAGCATGTAAGGGAATCGGTATCAATAATTGAGAAAACCATGCTATATTCCCTAGTCCCTTATACACCATTCCAATAATTACAGCACCTGCTGTTAAATTACCAAACAGTCGAAGACTCAGTGAAACTGGTAGGACTATTCTCTCTACAATATTGAGTGGCAGCAATGGTACTGCTGGTTTAGCATAAGCACTAAAATAACTTTTAAGCCCTTTTTTCTTGATAGCATTGTATTGAACTAGAATAAAAGTTATAAGTGCAAGCCCCACTGCCACACTCAGATCCTCTGTTGGAGCCCTTACACCTACAATAACAGGAGCGATATTCATCACCAATATATATATCGCAAGAGTTCCCACATATGGTATAAATGATACATACTCTTTTCCCATATTATCCTTTACAAGATTTTGTATTGATTCTACAATGATTTCAATAACAGTTTGCTTTTTATCAGGTACTTTTTTCATACCATTAGTGAAAATTTTTGCCAAAATGGCTAAAATCACAATAATAACCCATTGTACCATAATGCTAGAAGTTATTGGAATTTTAAGTGATCCCAAATGTATTAGGAACAATGGCGAAAAGCCTTCCACTTCATCACATCCCCTCTTTATTCTATATTGTTTTTATTACTTTCTATAACTGAATATATATATACTCCCAATAAATGAGAAGTATAGCCAAATAAATAGGCAATGGTGTTATTTTTATTGTAAGAAAAAATAACATATCCTATGCCCGCCGCAATGACAATTCTCATGATGAAACCTATGATATATAATGAACTAGACGAATTGGGAAGTTTTTGAAATACGAAGCCTCCCACTACAGCATTTATAAAAAAATTAAAGATTGCCACCAGCATTCCTATCAATGTAAATAATCCATAATTTTTAAAAATCAACTGTATTAGGCAGGCCATTGCAACAATAAATATTAGATTGATGATGGACACCTTTTTCACCATGCTCAAAATATGTTTATCCATTAAGTTCCCCCGTGCAGAAATAAACTAATAAAATTATATACCTTAAAAATATAATCTAAAAGTTCTATTTTTTCGATTAATTGATTGTTTTTATGTAATTTTCGTCAATTTATATGATCTTAACCCATAATTGCTTATTAAATCTATGCTTTTTTAAATTATAATTCAATATATGTCTCTTATACAAATCTCCGAGAACACTAGACCGTACTAGATCTCGTATGCCGTCTTCTTCTAGAAAAAAAAATTGCTGCGGGGGGGTGGGGG
>NZ_FXYI02000129.1:0-10498 GCF_900184915.1 Clostridium sp. HV4-5-A1G
AGATTATAATTATTATATAGTTAGATAACTGCTTTTTTAATGAATAGGATTTCAATTATGTATAAATCTCGCTTTTGAGGTAAAAATAATTTATAGTAAAAGTGGGAGGGTGGTATTAATGTCAAAAACGCCGCTGAAGAAAATAATAAAGGCAAAATTAAAAGCAAACAGAGAACTTACAGAAGCTGAGAAACTGAGAGAAAAATTGAAATACGAAATAGCAGAAGAATTGGGATTAAAAAGAAAAGTGGATCTTTACGGCTGGAGCGGTTTGACAGCTGAGGAAACTGGAAGAATTGGTGGTATGATGACTAAAAGGAAAAAGGAACTCAATATACCAAAAAATGAAACTCTATTGAACAATGAGATAACCAAGAATACACAGTAATTTGATTCACGGAGTGTATAAAAATAGCTTTAAGAGAGGGGAAATATCCATTATATATAAGATTATAATGGGATACAAATGAATTGTTACGAAAAATTCGCACATATATATGATAAACTGATAAACGAAGATATTGATTATGGTAAATGGGCTTTAAAAATTTTAGATCTGTGCTGTACTTTCAATGTAGAATTCAAGAATTACCTGGATTTAGCCTGTGGAACAGGAAATATGACTGAAAAAATAGCACCCCATTTTCAAAACAGCTGGGCAGTGGATCTGTCCAATGAAATGCTTTCTGAGGCAGATAAAAAATTGAGAAACAGAGGATTAAAAACAAATCTAATATGTGAAGACATAAGCAATTTAAAATTAAATAGACAATTTGACCTAATAACCTGCTGCCTTGATTCCACAAACTACCTGCTAAAGGAAGAAAATCTGGAAAATTATTTTGAAGGCGTATTCAGCCACCTCAATCCCAATGGAATATTTGTATTCGATATAAATTCCTATTATAAGATCACCAGCATATTGGGCAATAATACCTATACCTATGATGAGGGTGAGCTAACTTACATATGGGAAAATTATTTGCAAGATGAAATTGTGGACATGTATCTTACCTTCTTTGTAAAATATAAGGACATATATAGACGATTTGACGAACACCACAGAGAAAAAGCTTATAGATGTAACACAATAGAAAAATTTTTAAAAAACTGTAAATTAAGTGTTCTAGGAAAATTAGACAACTACCAGACTGACAGTATAACTGATATTTCTGAAAGAATAGTATATGTAGTAAAAAAATACAAATGAAGTGGTTCACAATAAATTGCTAGCACTGAGGAGATGAATTTGATTATGGAAGATAAATTGATAAGAGCTACAGCCAAAAACGACAACATCAGAATAATAGCTGCTTCTACTACAAGACTAGTAAATGAAGCTGTTAAAATTCACAAATGCCGCCCCACTGCAGCTGCAGCTTTTGGAAGAATGCTAACCGCTGGATGCCTTATGGGTGCAATGCTAAAATCACAAAGTGACAGTTTGACTTTAAGAATATCAGGTGGAGGAAAAGCAAAAGGTGTGCTGGTGACCTCCTATTCAGACGGACATGTAAAAGGATATATTGGAAATCCTACGGCAGATCTACCTCCCAACGGCAAAGGTAAATTGGATGTTGGGGGAATCATAGGCACAAATGGAAATCTAACCATCACAAGAGATCTGGGACTTAAAGAACCTTATTCCAGCCAGGTACCCATACAGACTGGAGAAATAGGAGACGATTTGGCTTACTATTTTACAGTTTCTGAGCAAACTCCTTCTGCTGTGGCACTGGGAGTCTTAGTAAATGTAGATCTCAGCATAAAATCTGCCGGCGGATTTATACTACAGATGATGCCGGGGGCAGATAACAGCCTGTCAGACCTACTCACAAGCAGGCTGCAGGAAATATCTCCTATATCCACCATGATAGATGTGAAGAAAAATATATATGAAATATTAAATGATATATTTGGAGACATAGATCTAAAAATACTGGATGAGCTGTCTCCATCCTACAAATGTGACTGCTCCAGAGAAAGAGTTGAAAAAGCTCTCATGAGTATAGGATTTAAAGATTTGAAAAAAATCTATACTGAAGGTAAATCAGAGGAACTCAGGTGTAATTTTTGCAATAAATCCTATGTATTTACCCATGACCAAATAGGTAGAATACTTAAAAGTGCTAAAAAAGATCTTTAAAGACCATATTGTAGATTTTAAAAAACTTATATGTTATAATTGTTTAAAAATTAAAGATGCTTCTATATAATAAACGCCAGGAATTATTGTATAAACATATGAAAAGAGAGGATGATTCAACATGGAATTAAAGTATGATCTTACAGATCCCTATCAAATAGCCAAGTACATAAAAGAAGCCAAAAAATCCACACCGATAAAGCTGTATATCCAGGGAAATATATCAAAATGTAATCTAAATGACATGGAAATCTACGGGAGTGATAATTTTCATATTATATTTGGAGAAAGTGATGTGATATCCAAATTTCTAGTAGAGAACAGAGATAAAATTGATCATTTCAGAATAGAACAGGATAGGAGAAATTCAGCTATTCCGCTTATGGATCTAATAAACATAGACGCAAGAATTGAACCAGGAGCAATAATACGGGATAAAGTCAAAATAGAAAAAAAGGCAGTTATAATGATGGGAGCAGTCATAAACATAGGCGCTGAAATAGGTGAAGGCGCCATGGTTGATATGAATGCAGTAGTGGGTGCCAGAGGCAAATTAGGGAAAAATGTTCATTTAGGTGCTGGGGCAGTAGTGGCCGGGGTTTTAGAACCGCCTAGTAAGTCTCCCTGCGAGATAGGTGATGATGTCCTCATAGGCGCTAATTCAGTCATCCTAGAAGGTGTGAAGATAGGAAATGGTTCGGTTGTAGCCGCAGGTTCGGTAGTAATAGAGGACATTCCAGCTGGAGTAGTTGCTGCCGGAACTCCTGCAAAGATAATAAAAAAAGTAGACAGCAGTACCATGGACAAAACTAAAATTCTAACAGATTTAAGACAATAATTTAAAATCAAGCGGATAAAATAAAGCTAAAAAACCTTATCCGCTTAAATACCTATTTACATTCAATCTATCTTTAAGTCATATTCTGATGGTATAAAATTATTTAAGTTTAATTCTTGTTTAATTTTATACCAAAATTCTTGTTCGTTTTCTGGAATATTTTCAAGTTGATCACTCATGATGTCAAGCCATTTATATTCTCTATCCTCAATATATACTTCCTTATTGTCAATTGCCTTTCTTATTTCATCCATTGCATCACGAACTATTTTATTAATTTCAATCCCCCATTCTGGATTTACAGTCATAGGTGGAAGAAGCTCTAATTCCACCACCAAACCTTTGCAATATAATTCTTTCGCCCTCTTTAATACTCCTCCTATTACCAATCCATTTTTTGTTGTCACTGGATTTTTAGCAACACCATATATAAAATCTTTTAATGAACTATAAGCTAACCTGTTAAACTTTTTATTCATATGAAACCCCTCTCGTAAGATAAGACAAATTTAACTTAAATATTTCTTTATCAAAATATCTTTTGCTGCTTCTGCAGCAGTAGCGGCATCCGGCATATAAATATCTGCATCAACTTGCTTTGCATAGCTATCTGTAACTGGCGCACCACCTATCATAAACACATATCTATCTCTTACACCATTAGCTTTAAAATTTTTAATTACCTCACCAATAGATGGCATAGTAGTGGTCAATAATGCCGAAATACCTACAATATCTGCATTGACCTCTGCAGCTTTTTCCGCAAATACTTCTGGTGAAACATCTACTCCTAGATCATGTACTTTTATTCCTGCCCCCTGCATCATCATTTTAACTAAATTTTTTCCGATATCATGCAAATCTCCTTTTACCGTACCAATAACGACTGTTCCTATGGGTTTTATACCTGATTCAGTTAATATTGGCTCCAATATTTTTAAACCAGCACTCATGGCTTTTGCTGCAATAAGCATTTCAGGTACATATATTTCATTATTTTTAAATTTTATACCAACTTGTTCCATAGCAGCTATTAAAGCTTCATCTAAAATTTTCTTTGCACTGATTTTTTCTTTTATTAACTGCAGCACAAACTCTTTTGTCTTTTTTAAATTACCTTCTTGAACATATAGAGAAAGTTCTTCTAAATTCATCTCAATATTCATCTCAATTACTCCTATCTTCCATATTTTGTCCATTTACGGGAAAATGTTAAAAATTCATCTGCCTCTTTTCTATTTGAACAATTTACAACAAAAAATACGCCATCTGGAGAAATATTATTTAAAATAGGCTTAATTTGCTCAGGTATAACCTCTCTTATAACTAATTTTTTTTCCACAGGATTGAATTTGTTTATACACCTCTATCGATGTTTCACTGGAAAAATCCTTAATCACTTTATTAAATTTTGGACTATACTTTGGTACAGGATCCCATTCTATTGAATGAAGCCCTTCTAATCTCAACAATATAGATAAATATTTAACCTGGTCTTCACCATCCAAATTAAAAAGAGCTTGATCTAAATAATCCGCTTCCCTTTGAATTGCAGGAAATACTATATCTTCAAACATAGTTGGGGAAATCATTGTTGAAAATTCACTTAAAAGCGGATACCATGTTTTTTGATTTACAATAGGAACCCATGAAGTAAAGGTTCTTTTATACCTGCTTAGAATTTTTATATTTTCATCAAATACTTCTTTCCAGAATTGATCAATTCTAAAAAGAAACCTTTTAACTTCATCAGGTTCAACAATCAAGTCCATTAGTAAATTTTCTCTTCCTCTCAAGGACGCCAATACATCCATATTAGCACCAACATCAGTAATACTTGTAATATACCTTCCCTGCGAAGCCTCACAAAAGCTTTTGGTAATACCAATAAATTTTTTATAAATTTCGCTGTCTTTTAGAAGACTAAGCTTAGGTAAATCATTCCAATCTGAAATTATAGGTTTGGCATCATACCATATAGTATCCTCTGCTAATTTATATTCAGAGCCCAGAAATGAAGCTAATATACCAGAACCAAAGTCAATATTGGCAATAGGAACTGCATCACCAGCAAAATAAGTAGTATTAAGTTTTTGATTATTTTCTTCCAATCTATAATCTATATCAAACCATTTTTGTTCAAGAGAACCTGGAGGCTTTATTGGTGGATATTTATCAAGTGCTGTTTCATCTGGTGCCATAATGGCAAAATATGCCCCTTCTCCTTCAAATCTTTTGTCCCAAAAATTATAATGCCTATTAAGTCGTTTCTCCATTTCCTCTAAATCCAACAAGTATTTCACCTCCAAAATAAATAATAATCTTCAAATTGCATTTACAATAAACCTTTTAAGCGCCTTACCTATAAATTGACGTGTCCTATTTTCCGAAGGATTAGTAAACATCTTTTCCACAGAACCTTCTTCAACTATTATTCCATCTTCCATTAAAACCACTTTGTCAGCCACATCACGAGCAAAACCAAGCTCATGTGTAACTATAATCATTGTATTATCATCATTAGCAAGCTGTTTTATAGTATGAAGTACCTCATCAACCAATTCTGGATCCAGTGCAGAGGTAGGTTCGTCAAAAAGAAGCACTTCAGGATTCAAAGCCAGGGCCCTGGCAATGCCAACTCTCTGCTGCTGACCTCCTGAAAGCTGGCACGGATAATAATCAACCCTATCTTTCAGACCAACTTTATCTAAAATCTGCCTTGCAATTTCCACTGCTTTTTCTTTATTTAATTTTTTAACTGTTGTAAGCCCTATAGTTACATTCTGAAGCACATTTAAATTTTTAAAAAGATTATACTGCTGAAAAACCATAGCAGTGGAAGTCCTAAGCTGAAATATATCTTTTTTGCTTGCAGTTTGAGAATTAACCCTAAGTCCGTTGATTTCAATTATTCCAGAGGAAGGCCGTTCTAAAAAATTTATACTGCGCAGTAAAGTAGATTTCCCAGAACCACTCGGCCCAAGTATGGCAATTACCTCACCTTTTTTTACTGTTAAATTCACATTTTTCAATACATGATGCTCAGAAAAATATTTATTAATATTTCGTAGATTAATCATCAAACAACACTTCTTTCAAATATTCTGCTTCGTTTTTCCAATAAATTAAGACACTTTTCAAGTATTATGCATATAAACCAGTATATAATGGAGACGGCTATATAAATTTCAAAAAAAGCCAAACCTCTGGCTCCAATTATTTTTGCCTCCCCCATTATGTCTACAATACCTATCATAAAAATGAGAGAAGTATCTTTAACGGTGCTGATTAATGTATTTCCTAAATTAGGTATAGCTACAATCAGTGCCTGCGGAAGAACAATTTTGAGCATTATTTGAGCTTGGCTCATTCCTATAGAATTAGCTGCTTCAAACTGACCCCTGTCAACAGCTTCAATTGAAGATCGTATGGTCTCAGACAAATATGCCCCTAAATTAACTGAAAACGCCAATATCGCATAGTATTCAGGTGGTATTACATTTACATTAATGTTCTCAAACCAACCGTATTTTATCTGAAAAAAGTACAAAAATTTAGGCATACCAAAATAAATAAGATATAGTTGAACTAACAAAGGTGTTCCCCTTACAAAAGACACATAAACCATAGCAATTTGCCTTAATACTGATATTTTATAAATTTTAACAATAGCTATAAAAAAACCTACCAATAACCCAAATAACATGGATATAACAGTTACCATCATCGTAGCTGATAAATATGGAATTAACTTTGGAATACACTTCACCATATAAGTAAAATCAAATATCTTGTCCATAAAACACCCTCCTGATATGAAGTCATGATATTCTATACCATCTATTTATTTAGGTATATACTCTCCACCAGTCCATTTTTTTGATAACTTTGCAAGCGTGCCGTCTTCTCTAAGCTGTTTAATTATAGGATCGATTTTTGATTTGAGTTCCTGCCCTTGCTTGTCTTTCTTAAAAACAAGATGTATCTTGTCACTTTGAACTGGTTTTGCAACTACCTGTACCTGTAAATTCTGCTTTTTGATAGTGGCCTCTGTCATTACTGGATCATTTACATAAGCGTCAACTCTTCCATTTTGCACATCTATCAAATTATCTGATGAATTTCCTGTATCATTATATTTTAAAATTATTTTATTACCATTTTCCTTATTATATTTTTCAAGCAATTGTGTGTATGAGTCACCTACAGAAGCTGCTACACTTTTACCTTTTAAATCTTCCAACGACTTTATATCATTTCTACCTTTTTTTACAATTATGACTGACTCAGCTGTAAAATACGGCTGATCTGAAAAAAGATATTTTTTCTCACGTTCAGGGTTTTTAGCAATTTCATCTGCAACAATTTGAGTTTTATTTGATTCCAGCGAAAGAAAAATACTATCCCAAGCAGCAGGTGCAAATGTAAATTTATATTCATCTAATCTCTTATCTATTTCCTTTATTACATCAATATCATATCCAGTTAAATTACCTTTGTCATCATTGTAACAAAAAGGCGGATAATCATTTTGCGTACCTACATATATGGTTTTTACTTCTTTTTTGCTCGTATTGGGTTTTGTATTTGAAGAGCATCCGTTAAAAATCGCTATTATTACCACTAACGCTAAAATTATTGCAGTTTTCTTTTTTTCCATATTTTTCTCTCCTTTGAATTTTATTATATCTTTATCAATATTCACAACTATTTTAAATAAATCTGCAATATCACCGCCTTTTGATAATTATTTTGGGAATAAACAAAGGCCAAGAATTACCATTATAAAATTATAAATTCATAATTTCACAACGGCAAAACTTAGCCTTTAGTTTTCTAATCAACTAATTTTAAATTAATAATCTTTAAATTTTTCCCAAGTCTCAAAAAATAATCAGAAATAAAAAAACTTCTTGCAGAGAAAACTACAAGAAGTAACATTCTAATAATATCCTCATCTTTCAGGCTTCGCCTGATGGAATTAGCACCATTGAATACATAATAATATCCAGGTTGCCGAGCTTCATAGGGCCAGTCCCTCCGCTTCTCTTGATAAGAAAATTAATTTTTAATTTATATTGCATACATTACGAGATTTAGTATATAACATATCAATTTTTTTGTCAACAGAAATCGAATTGTCAATTTTTTTATTCTTATCCATAATTACTTAGGATATACGTTTACCTTCCACATTTTCATTAAAATTGTTCTTTTGTTCTTCTTTTGCTTCTTTTAAATTTTCTTCACCTTTATCATCAGCCTTTTTCACGCATTCTTCATCGTTATCGTTTTTATTCACTTTTTCCATTTTAGAAATGGAAACTTCATAGGCCACTTTTTTTACGACTTCTGTATCAGATATTTTTTTTTGATATTCTCTGCTCTGCAGCCTTCCCCAAATTCTTATGTTGTCACTGACTTTCAACGACTTACAAAACCTAGAATTTCTTCCCCAGGCAATAGTAGGTATGTAGTCAGATTTATTATAGGCTCTATTTACAGCTAACAGCATATCGGAGATCTCCCTTCCAAAGGGAGTTGTCCTATAAATTGGTTCTTTGCATATGAAACCGTCAAGAAAAATTTGATTTGGATTTTTACTTTTTTCTTTACATAAACTTATATTCCTTGCAAATACAGTTAATATCAATCTATTTGCTCCATCTACAAATTTATTGTATGATCTCAATTGTCCTTCCACTACAATATCTATTCCCGGGATAATATTCATTCCACCTATAAGTCTTTCTGAAATTGTAATAAATAATACATCCTTGCTTTCGCTTAATCTCGGGACTTCAATATTAAAGGTATAAAAACCTTCACCATACATTTCATGACTAAATTTTAATTCTGATACTACTTTGCCTTCAAGATAAATTTTATTATTTAACATTAAATTGTCCATCATAAACCCCTCTTTCCCTTAGTTTTAAATATCTCATTATCCTATAACTATTCACAGGGAGGTAAAAATATACTTGCAAATACTTAATATTTAACTAAAAATTTTAAATGCTTTATTTTTGAGCAATATATGCATGTATCTATTATCCATCAGCCCCAAAGTTATAGCTATCATAGCTGCATATAGTTCATCAATGTCTCTTAAAACCATGTTAATCGGAATTTCCTGAGATTCAATTATATTCTGTCCATTTTGTACAATATCTCTCTGAAGGCAATATACAAATCCACTGTTATAATCTAAGCTGGATATGGTAACTGTATTTTTGCTGCCTAATCCATAGGTTATGATATAACCTTGCAAATTTAAATCATCACCTAAACCATCTATTAAATCCATATTTATAAAATAATAGCGTCCATCCAAAATATCATGTTTTTTATTTATAGAATTCATTATTATATATTTTGCTTTTTCAACGCCATCTTTATTTTCAGACACATTGTACTGTAAATTGTTCAGATCTAATAAATTTATCAAATGGCTTTTAAAATTATCATTACTATCAATAATTTTTACGAATCCCATAAAAATATTACCTCCTGAAAAAATATATAATCTAAAATTATTTTAAACAGGATATAGTTTTTTATACTAATTCTCCATTTGCTAAAAATCTCATTATAAACCTTTACTATATGAGTATTATATACAGACTTGCTTTACTGCCATTATAATACATATTTATCCTATTTTTCAATAACTGTTATAATATAAGATATTTAATTGGGTATCTGCTTTCCCTCATAATTTAATTTGTAATTATTTTTGTAAATTAAATCTCCTACTTTGACAAATTTATAACCTTTTTTTTGAAGTTCTTTTATTATTTTAGGCAAATTTTCCGGCGTATATCTGGCATTACCATGAAACAGAAGTATTGAACCTGGCTTTGTATTCTTAATTATTCTGTTATATTCAATATCTGCTCCCTGTTCTTTCCAGTCCACACTGTCCACATTCCATTGAATACAATAATATCCTGATTCTTTTACTAAATCTATCACCCTGTCATTATAAGCTCCTTCTGGACATCTAAATAACTCGGTACCTGCTCCTGTTATGCTTCTTATTTTCGCTTCGTTTATATTTATATCTTCAATGATCTTTTCACGAGATATTTTAGTCATGTTAGGATGTCTATTGGAATGATTTCCTATTTCATGTCCCCTTTTATATATTTCTTCTAGTTTAACAGGATTTTTATCCACCCAGTCACCTACTACAAAAAATGTGGCTTTAATATCGTATTTATCAAGTAAATCCAATATTTTTTCAGTATAATCATCTTTACCTAAACTCACATCAAAAGTTATAGCCACTTTTTTTTCTTTTGTGTCTACAGAATATATAGGTAATTTTTTGCTTGAATTTATAAAGACTCCTCTATACCCGTAATTGGTAAAAAATGATACTCCAATAGCTACAAATAATAATACAGATACCATAAATATTTTTTTTATAAGTCTTGTTTTCAATTTTTTTCCTCCAAATATTTGCTTTTATAATTTTATATAGTATCTCATATTGATAAATATTACAT
>NZ_FXYI02000130.1:0-10431 GCF_900184915.1 Clostridium sp. HV4-5-A1G
TCATTTTATAGAATAAAATAGTAAACTAAGAATATATTTTTAAAAAATACATTCTTATAGCCCAATCTTTTTCATAAGGTATGTTTAAAACATTTGGAGTATGCTGGGATATCAGAGGATAACTTCTGTTAAATGAAGTTATCATTGCAGAATGTTGTATTCTACCTTTTCTATTTTCATAGAATATTAAATCGCCTGGTTCCAGCATTGATACAGAGTCGACCTGCATACCCTTGACACCATATAAATTTTTTGCGGCGTTGGTTTTTAGATACCAGTAAAGAGAACCGGCTACAGCCCAGGAAACTGACCAGTTCTTGCTGGTATACCACCACCTGTTTTTACCTGAAAATACCATTGGAGCACCTCCAGCTCTGAGACATTGTGATATAAAGTTTGTACAGTCACCTCCATTGTCGCCTTGTACAAGAAAATATTTATAAGATGGATTTGGTGATTGGGCATATTTTACGGCATAATTTACGGCTTTAGCCCTGGAATAAAATAAGTTATTTCTATAGTTCATGATTGCTCCACAAAATTATTTACGGTATAGTTTATGTGAATATGACCTAGAAAATTACCTGTTCTATATGATTTTATCCTGGAAGTTTATTTGTGGTATAATTAAAGTCTGTATAAAATATAGGATATCAGGGTGGTAGGATGAATAAAGACAGATTACTGCAGTTATTTAATGAACAGATAAGCGGAAAAAATCATGCCAAGGGAATGAGAATTATAGACAATGATCTGGTTTCTTCTATAGAGATCACAAACAGGGAGACACTTGTGTATATAAAGGGCAGAGTCATTTCGGAAAGCCTTGTAAGTGAATACAATACGGAAATTGAATTGGATGCGGAGAATAAAAACATAGTATCAACTTACTGCAGTTGTCGAGATTATGAAAATAATGAATTCCGAAGGGAAAACTATTGCTGCAAGCATCTGATAGCTACTTTTTACAGGGCTGCTGACAAATTAAAAGATTTTCCTCTTTTGTGTGAATCAGAATCTGAGAATATTTTTCAATCTAAATATAAGAATTTGGATACTTTATCTGTGCTTTTAGGTGATGAGAAAAATAAGAAGGAGATAAAAATAGAAGTTTATGTGGATAGAAATCAATGGGAGAATAAGATCTCCGCTCAGTTTAAAATAGGGCTTACTTCAATGAGTTCAGGAAATCTCTATGTACTTAAAGATATAGATCAATTTTTGCTGGTAATTTACAATAATATACCTGTAGTCTATGGAAAAAATTTCACTCTTGATATGAAAAAAGATAAGTTCAGCACGAGGGATAAATGTCTTGTGGATTTTATTCAGATGCTGAAAAGTGTAGAGGGAAGCTCCACATATCGGGGAAGAGTAAAGAAGTCAAATATAGATGGGAAATATATACATATACCAGATTATCTGGTGAGAGAATTTTTTAAAGTAATAGAAAAACACAGGGTATATTTAAATGAAGGATTTTTATATAGGTGTGTTGAAACTGAAATACTTGATAGCCCTCCACCACTGGAATTTGATTTGAAAATGGTAAAGGAGGATTATGTTTTAAGGGTTCTAAATGGAATGCCCATGGTTTTGGGATCTAGAAACAATGTGTTTTTCTACGGTTCAACCATATATCTTCCAGACAGGGAATACTGTTTTAGAATAAAGCCTTTTCTTGATGTATTCAGTGGAAACAATTCAGTTGCATTTCAGGGAGATGAGGAAGATGTCATACTTAGAGAACTGATTCCAAGGCTTAATTTATTGTCGGATAATATTGTTTTGTCAAAAGCTATAAAGAACAAGGTGGTAAATGAAAAATGCGAGTTTAAATTTTACTTTGATAAAGAGGGCACCAGGATTATACTTATTGTCAAAGTAAAATATGGTGCTTTTGAGTTTAATATATTTGAAGACTATACCGGAAAGATCGTATATAGAGATTCCAAAAAAGAGGAAGCTGTTTTGAAGACATTAGGATCACTTGGATTTGAAAGAGTTGAAAATAAATTCCATTTTATGAGGGGAGATGACTATGCGTTCAGATTTTTTAAAGAGGAAGTAGGAAAACTTCAAGAAATGGGAGATGTGTTTTATTCTGAAAACTTCAGGGGTATAAAATTTATAAAAAGTAAAGACATAAGTGGAGAGATTAAATCAGGGAAATATGACTATTTTGAGATGGGGTTTAAACTTGGGGATATACCTTCAGAGGAAACAGCTTCAATACTCAGAGCTTTTAGAGACAATTTAAAATATTACAAATTGAAAACTGGAGAATATCTGGATTTGGAGGAGCTAGAACTTAGAAAGTTTTTAAAACTTCTGGATGTGGTTTCTCAGAGAAATATAAGGGATAATCACATTGAGATAGATAAAAATAAGAGCGTTTATATAAATAACTATATGAAAAAGAATCATATAAGATATATAAAGGGAACAGCTGAACTTAAAAGAATAGTTGATAAATTCAAGAATGTAAAAGATCTTGAATTCAAGGAACCTGAAAATTTAAGAGGTACTTTGAGAGAATATCAAAAAATAGGATATAATTGGCTTAAGACACTGGATTATCTTGGATTTGGAGGAATACTGGGAGATGAAATGGGACTCGGGAAAACTCTGCAGGTTATTGTTTTTCTGCTGTCAAGTACAGGAAGCAGGTCATTAATTGTTGTGCCTACATCCCTGGTGTATAACTGGATTTATGAATTTGAAAAGTTTGCCCCGGATATGAAGATAGCAGCGGTGAATGGCTCAAAAAGCTGTAGGGAAAAACAGATAAAGTATATAGATGAGTATGATGTGATTATAACTACCTATGGTCTTTTAAAAAGAGATCTTAAGATCTATAAGAATATAAAATTTGACTATTGTCTGCTGGATGAGGCCCAGTATATAAAGAACCCCCATTCTCAAAATGCTGAAGCTGTAAAGAACATAAATGCAAGAAGAAGGTTTGCTATTACAGGTACTCCTGTAGAGAACTCCGTCATGGAGCTCTGGTCCATATTTGACTTTATAATGCCGGGATATCTGTATGATGAGAAGAGATTTAGTGTGAGGTATTACAAGAGATTCAAAGAAGAATCTGTGGTAATTGAAGATCTGAAGAAACTTGTAAAACCATTTATCTTGAGGAGAAGAAAGAAAGATGTCGTAGGGGAACTGCCGGATAAAATAGAAAGAACTGTCATGGTAAACATGGGAGATAAGCAAAAAAAAGTTTATGGAACCTATGCAAGACATGCCATTGAGCTCATTGAGAAGAAAGTAAAGGAGGATGAATTTAAAAACAGTAAAATTGAGATACTGGCATACATTACAAAATTGAGACAGCTTTGTCTTGATCCATCTGTAATAATGGAAAATTATAATGGGAAGAGTGCAAAAATTGAGGCACTTGTGGAGCTTTTAATTCAGAGTACGGAGGAAGGACATAAAGTACTGGTGTTTTCACAATTTACTTCCATACTTAAAAATATTGGAAACAGGATGAAAATAGAGGGTATAGATTACAGTTATCTGGATGGATCTGTATCGTCCAAAGATAGAATGACATTGGTAGATGAGTTCAATACCGGCAGTAATTTGGTATTCTTAATAAGTTTAAAAGCAGGTGGAACAGGATTGAATTTAACTTCTGCGGATGTAGTAATTCATTTTGATCCATGGTGGAACCCTGCAGTAGAACAGCAGGCTACAGACAGAGCACATAGAATAGGTCAGAAACATGTAGTAGAGGTTATAAAGCTTGTGACCAAAGGTACTATCGAGGAGAAGGTAATACAGCTGCAAGATGAAAAGAAGAAACTTATAGACAGCCTGCTTGGCGGAGAGCTTTCAGGAGGCCAGGGAATTGCTTCGCTGACAGAGGAAGAGATTTTAAAATTATTTGAGCAAAAAGTATAGCTGCCGGGTAAAGTGCGTTTGTGTTATACTATTTTAAGAAGTTGTTCATATTTGGCCTATAATGGATAAAAATATATAGGGGAAAGAAGAGGTGAAAAGACCTGATTGCTGAAAATCAGGCTTAAAAATGAGCGGGTATAAAGAAATGACATTAAGCACCATAGGTTATTATTTGAAAAGCGTAGGTATATTTCCAGAGGATCATGAAATTGAGAGCAGAGAAATAGGGGATGGCAATTTAAATTATGTTTTCAGGGTGGTGGATCTAAATGATAATAGGAAAGTTGTTGTAAAACAAGCGCTTCCCTATTTGAAAATTGCAGGAGAAGGATGGAAATTGACTTTAGACAGAAACAGAATAGAAGCTGAGACACTTAAACTTCAGGACAAAGTTTGTCCAGGCAGCGTTCCAAAAATATACTACCACAGTAATGAATATGCATTGACTGTGATGGAAGATCTAGGTGATATGGAAATCCTGAGAAAAGCCATGATGGAGATGAAAACCTTTAAAAATTTTCCTCAGCAGATAGGGAGGTTTATGGCAAGGAATTTATTCCTGACATCGGATATGGGAATGGGTCCTATGGAAAAGAAGAAAATTGTAGGAAAATTTATAAACCCTGAATTATGTGATATAACTGAAAAGCTTGTTTTAAATGATCCTTACATGGATGCCAGCTCCAATGAAATTAATAAATATATAAGAGATTATGTCAAAGAGGAAATCTGGGAAAATGAAAAAATATGTCTTGAAGTTTCAAAATTGAAGAATATATTCATGACAAAAGCCGAGTCACTGCTTCATGGAGATTTGCATACAGGTTCTATATTTATAAACAGTGAAAAGATTATTGTATTTGACTGCGAGTTTGCATTTTATGGACCTTATGGATACGATATGGGACTGCTGTTTGCTAATTTTATTTTGAATTATGTTTCCTGGGAGGGAAGAAGAGATAAGTCTAAAGTGGAAATTGAACGTTATAGGGTCTATCTTTTAACTTCAATAGAAGATATATGGGGGGAATTTTTAAAGGAGTTTAATTATCTTTGGCAAAATAAATCAAAAGATATAGTAACGAAAACAGCTGGTTACAGGAAATATTATGTGAGAAATCTGCTTCATGAAACCGTTGGGTTTTGCGCCTGTGAGATAATGAGAAGAATTATTGGAATGGCCCATGTACCTGACATAGATGCAGTAAAGGACCTTAGGGAAAGAGCCAAAGCTCAGATAATGGGATTAAAAGTTGGACAATCTATTCTCCTAAATAGAGACGATGTTGATTCCATTGATGAATTTATAAAATTAATTAGAAATTCTGCAAAATAAAATTTGGGGAGGTAAGAAAATGTCTGAATTATTTGCTATTAAGTGGGAAGATGGAGAAGATAAGCTTGTACTTTTGGATCAGACAAAATTGCCAAACTATATAGAGTATAAAACTTATGGTACGGTTGAAGGAATTTATGATGCTATAAAGACGATGATAGTAAGAGGTGCACCTGCTATAGGGGTGACAGCAGGTTATGGACTGTATTTTGGAATTAGAAGTGCGCCTGAAGATTCTTTTGAAAAATTTTATAACTATGTAGAAGAGAAAGCGCAGTATTTGAATTCAAGTAGACCTACTGCTGTCAACCTTTCCTGGGCATTGAAGAGAATGCTTAGAAAAATTAAAGATGAAAGTGATAGACCAATTCCTGAAATAAAGAAAATACTTAGGGATGAAGCCAAAAGGATTCACAGTGAAGATATCAAGATATGCAGGAGCATAGGAGAAAATTTGATTACACTGCTCAAGGATAATATGGGAATATTAACTCACTGCAATGCAGGACAGCTGGCCACATCAAAATATGGAACGGCTACGGCACCTATGTACATTGCAAAGGAGAGGGGATGGCATCTTAAAATATATTCAGATGAGACAAGGCCTAGGCTTCAGGGCTCTACCATTACTGCACTTGAACTCTACATGGCGGGAATAGATGTGACAACTATTACAGACAATATGGCAGCTGTGGTTATGTCTCAGCACAAGGTTGATGCTGTAATAGTAGGATGTGACAGGATAGCTGCCAATGGCGATACGGCAAATAAAATAGGCACTTTTGGAGTTTCAATTTTGGCGAGGTATTTCAATATACCGATGTATATAGCGGCACCTACACCGAGTATAGATTTAAATACTCTAACTGGAAAGGATATACCTATAGAGGAGAGGGATCCTGAGGAAGTCACCTGCAGATTTGGAGTCAGGACTGTACCTAGTGGAGTGAAGGTATATAATCCATCTTTTGATGTAACACCTCACGAAAATATAACTGCCATAGTAACGGAAAAGGGTATAGTATATCCGCCCTTTGGAGAAAATTTAAAAAAGATAATCTAAACTGAAAATTGAAGGTAGAAAGGGGAGTATTATGCTTGAAGATAAAAAAGAAGAATTGGCTGCGGTGGCAAGAGAAGCAGAAGAAGAGGGGCTGTGCAAACATAAATCTGGAAATTTTAGTATTAAGGATAGAGATACAGGATGCGTATTGATAACTCCCTCGGGAGTAGACAGGAAGGATTTAACTGGCAGGGACATATGTGTACTGGATCAGGATTTGAATGTAATAGAAAACAAAAAAGATTATAAACCAAGCAGTGAAGTACTGATGCACATTTATGCCTATAATTCAAGAAAGAATATTAGTGCTGTAGTACACACTCACTCACGATTTGCAACATCTTTTGCAGTTTTGAAAAAAGAAATTCCACCAATTGTATATGAATCTGTATACTATGGGGGAACTGTATATGTGGCACATTATGAAAGGCCCGGCACAAAAGAATTGGCTCAGTCCATAGTTGGGCCACTTAAAAAATCGGATGCATGTTTATTGGAAAGCCATGGAGTTGTAACCGTAGGTAAAGATATAGAAAGTGCCTATCTTAAAGCAAGATATGTAGAGGAAATAGCGGAAATATATTATAGAGCTTTGCTGCTGAACAGCAATAAGGAGCCTAATGTTCTGCCTAAGGAAGAGTTGAAAAAATGGAAATATCCTTCCTACGTGAAATTTAAATGAAGTGGAAAGATATTTTTAAAAATAGAGTATTTTTTGGACAATGACGGGAAGAGGCACAAAAGGCAGGAGTTTTGAAATGAAAGAGGTTTGTGCCATTACCTGTCAATGTCTATAACGTCAGTTTGTAAAAAATAAAATTAAAGTGCAGGTACTTTTTCGAGCAGATACCTGACGTCTTTTAATTTACTGCGTATTGAAATGCCTTGAGGACATAGAGATTCACATCTGCCGCATTCTTTGCATTTTGAAGCCCTGTGTTCAGATGAAATGGAATTGTAGGTATCGTCACCTTTTCCAAAAATACTGTAATTGTTATAGGCACTGAAACATCCTGGAATATTTACGCCAGATGGACATGGCATACAGTATTCACAGCCGGTACAGTTGACTTTCATCTTTGAATTAAAGACATCCTTAACTTGATCAATTATTTTCAATTCTTTTTCTGTCAATAAATTTGCCTCAACCTTGCTTGCTGTCTTTATGTTTTCCTTGACTTGTTTCATGGAGTTCATTCCACTTAGGACAACTTTCACTTCTGGGTGATTCCATACCCATCTCAATCCCCATTCAGCTGGTGTCCTCTTAAAGCCCGATCTATCAAAAATAGCTCTGGCTTCTTTAGGCAGGCTGTTGACAAGTTTTCCTCCTCTAAGTGGTTCCATAATTGTAACTCCAAGTCCCCTTTGGGCGGCATATTTTAATCCCCTTGTTCCAGCTTGAAAGTTTTCATCTGAATAGTTGTACTGTATTTGACAAAATGACCAATCATAATAATCTACTATTTCTTTAAAGAGTTTTAATTTATCATGAAAGGAAAATCCGGCATATCTTATTCTGCCATCTTTTATAGCAGAGTCTAGGAATTCATCAACACCATTTTCATTTACTCTTTTCCAGTTGTCACGGTTAAGTGAATGTATCAAATAAAAGTCTATATGATCTGTTTCTAAACGCTTTAATTGTTCATTTAAATATTTGTCCATGTCACTTCTTTGATTTATTAACCAACTGGGAAGCTTTGTGGCCAAATTGACTTTTTTCCTGTAACCGTTTTTTAATGCTTTTGCTACAAGAGGCTCACCTTCACCCCCTTTTGTTGAACTGTTTCCGTGGTAGGTATATGCGGTGTCCACGTAATTTACACCATTGTCGATTGCATAACGAATTAGTTCTATGGCCTTTTTCTCATCAATTTTACTGGAATCGCCTCCAGGAAGCAGTGGAAGTCTCATACATCCAAAACCTAAAATTGAAACCTTTTCATTTGTTTTACCAAAACTTCGATATAACATTTGCCATCCTCCCTTTTATTAATAATTGTAACAGATTGAGCATACAAATATTATAAATTTTAGAGTAAGCTCAGTATATACATAAGTAATATTATGTATACATAATATTATATACATAATGGTGAATTTTGCAAGGGGGGGGTCTGACCCCATTCCATTTTTTGGAATGGGGTCAGACCCCCTTTTATAGCTCCTTGTTTTTATAGGCTTCATAGGACAGAAAAAACGACAGCAAAAGTACGATCAGGCATATGGCCAGAATAATAAACCTCATTGTGATTTCAGAAATACCGCTCAAATAGATGATAAAAGGCTGAATTTTTTCGCCAAATATTTTTGCAAATGCCATAAAAACAAAGTATGTACCTAAGAACAATATCATCACCACATATCTTGTTTTTAAATATCCGTATTTAAAATATATGGGGATAAGTATACTGCTGAAAAGCAGAATACTTATCAGGGCTACTATTATATCTTCAGTATTTACACTTGCAGGGGGTTGTACTATGCCTGTATATTTTGTAAAGATAAAAACTAAAGACAAAACTACTGTGCTGATAATCAAAACTATAAACAGAGACAGGTATCTTGATATAACTATATTTATTCTATTGATAGGAAGGCTGTTCAGCATCATTTCAGTTCTTTCGTCGCGATAGAAACTGTTACTTAAAAATGCGTAGCCCGTAAAAACAGCGGTAGATGTATAGATAACACTGGTATTATCTTTAAAACTAATGGTAAATAATATTGAAATTAAGACAAGTATAACAAAGGTTCTTTTTTGTAAAAGTATATCTTTTAAAACCAAATTCCACATTATTTGTTCCCCCTTATAGTGTATACCATGATATCGTCCAGAGTGGCTTTCTCAATTATAACCTTGTCCTTGAACAGCTTTTTTATTTCAGAGCTGTTGTCGGTCAAACCTTCAAATCCAAAGGAATTTTCTCTTATACCTACGAGTTTTTTCCTGATATCGGGCTGCAGCAGATTTTTATCACCTTTTACAATGCCGTAACTGTCTAAAATATTATCTTTTGTGTCTGAAAAAACTATCCTGCCTGAATTTAAAAAAGTGATGTAATCCGCTATTTTTTCAAGATCCGTTGTTATGTGGGTGGAAAACAATATTGCTTTGTTTTCATCCTGGATTATGGAGTAGAGTATATCCAGCATTTCACTTCTGAAGACCGGATCCAGTCCTGAAGTGGGTTCATCCATTATGATGAATTCGGCATTGTGGGAAAGGGCAATGGCAAGAGAATATTTCATCATCATTCCCTTGGAAAGCTGTTTTATTTTTTTGTTCCCGGGGAGATTGAATTCGTCCATATATCTATTGAAAGTTTTATCGTCCCAATCTTTATAAAAACGGGATATGATATTTTTCATAGCTGTTGTAGTCAGATCCTCGTAAAAATAATTTGCATCATATACGAAGCCTATCCTTTGTTTTATCTGCTTTTCGTATTTTAAATTGTCCAGGCCAAAAACCTTTATAATCCCTGAATCCTTTTTTACAAGATTCATTATGAGCTTTATGGTAGTGCTTTTACCTGCACCATTTGGACCTATGAGCCCCATAATGTATCCTCTGGGCAAATTGAAACTTATATTGTGCAGGGTAAAATCCTTGTAGGTTTTACCTAAATTTATAATCTCCAGAATGTTATCCATGATATCTCCTCCATTTACATATTGTCGTATAGAATATCCAGCATTTCTTCCAGATCTTTTTTTGTAAGGTCAATGATTTTGCTCTCTTCTATGGCTTCCATCAATTTGTCTTCAATCGATTTGATCTTTTTTTCTCTTAAAAGATCCTTGTTCTGTGATGATACATAAGAGCCTTTTCCAGGAACTGTTTCTATAAAACCTTCCCTTTCCAGTTCTTCGTAGGCTCTTTTAGTCGTTATGACACTTATTTTAAGTTCTCTGGCAAGATTTCTTATTGAAGGAAGAAGTTCACCTTCAGAAATGCTGCCTTTTATTATATTGTCTTTTATCTGCTTTGTAATCTGTTCATAAATAGGATCCTTTGATATATTGGAAATAATTATGTTCATAGGTAGTACTCCTTTGAAGATCATATATACTGTATATATTAATATATACACAGTATATACAATAT